>NZ_VFVQ01000009.1:0-219204 GCF_006442195.1 Mesorhizobium sp. B2-3-13 | reverse complement strand
CTCGGTGAGCACGAATGCCGAACTCCAGAACACCAGCCACAGCCAGGTCGTCAGGCACACTTCCAGTGTCCATCCGAGCGGATCGTTGATCACGTAGCGCGTGAATATCTGCAGGATGAAGGCGATGAACATGGCGGCGAGAAGCGCCACCGCCACGTTATCGGCCCGCGCCTGCAACCAGCGGATGGTTGCGGACATCGGTCTTTCCCGGCTCAGAGGGCGTTGATCTTGTCGACCATGCCTTCCGGCCAGTCCTTGGCGAAGTCGGAGTCCAGATAGGCCTTCTGCACATGTTTGCGGAAGGCGTCGACGTCGGGTGTGTAGACTTTCAAACCCTTGTCCTTGAAGAACTGCTCGAGTTCCGATTCCAGCTTCAGCTGCTTTTGCCGTCCGGACTCGGCTGCATCGTCAGCCGCCTTCTGCACCGCCTCCTGCTGATCGGGTGCAAGCCCGTCCCAGACCTTCTTCGAAAAGGCGAGGTAGTTCAGATCCACGAGGTGACTGGTCAGGCATATCTGCTTGGTGACCTCATAGAATTTGGAGTCCTTGTCGGATGGCAGCGGATTGTCCTGCCCGTCAATCGCACCGGTGCCGTAGCGCTGGGCTACTCTTTGACCGCCCCGGTCATTGACGACACATAATGCTCTACGAAGAAGGAATAAAGGATCACCACCGGCAGTGAGCCAATCAGAGCGCCGGCCATAAGCGAACCCCATTCGTAGACGTCGGAGCGGACGAGCTCGGTCAGCACGCCCACCGGCACGGTCTTGTTTTCGGACGACTGGATGAAGGTCAAAGCGTAGATGAACTCGTTCCATGACAGCGTGAAGGCGAAGATACCGGCGGAGATCAGCCCCGGCACCGACAGCGGCAGCACGATCTTGGTCAGCACCTGCCAGCGGCTGGCGCCATCGATGAGCGCGCACTCCTCCAGTTCGAAGGGAATGGAACGAAAATAGCCCATCAGCAACCAGGTGCAGAAAGGCACCAGGAAAGTCGGATAAGTCAAAATCAGGGCAAAGGGCGTGTCGTAGAGCCCGAGATTGAAGACCATGACCGACAGCGGAATGAACAGGATGGACGGCGGCACCAGATAGGCGAGAAAGACGGCGAGCCCGACCTGGCGCGACCCGGAAAAGCGCAGCCGCTCGATCGCATAGGCAGCCAACACCGCGGCGATGAGCGACAGCACGGTAGCGGCGATCGAGATGATCGTCGTGTTGAGCAGCCAGCCCGGATAGGAGGTCTCGAACAGCAGGTAGCGGATGTTCTGCAACGTCGGGTGGACCACCCAGAACGGGCTCGATGTATCGTAGCTGGTCATTTCCGCGTTGGGTTTGATGGCGGTGATCGTCATCCAATAGAAGGGAAAGAGCAGCACAATGACGAAAATTGCCAACGGAACATAGACGGTCACCACCCGACGCGGCATGCTTTGCAGATAGGTCATGCCACCTTCGTCGCCGCCTGCTGGATTCGGTTTGGGGTCGATCAGCGCCATCTCAATCTCCACCACCTTGTTGCCATCTGCGCCGCTGCAGGCCGAAATAGCTGAACAGGATCGCGCCTAGCAGGAAGGGGATCATCGCCACCGCGATTGCTGCGCCTTCACCGAGTTGCCCGCCCGAAATGCCGCGTTGGAAAGAAAGCGTCGCCATGAGATGTGTGGCGTTCACCGGGCCGCCGCGCGTCAGGACATAGATGAGCTGGAAATCGGTGAAGGTGAACAGAACCGAAAAGGTCATGGTGATGGCGATGATCGGCGTCAGCAGCGGCAGGGTGACATAGCGAAACAGCTGCCAGCGACCGGCGCCGTCCAGCGTGGCGGCTTCGTAAAGCGATTGCGGGATCGTCTGCAGGCCGGCGAGCAGGGTTATGGCGACGAAGGGAATGCCGCGCCAGACATTGGCGGCGATCACCGAAGCGCGGGCGTTCTGCGGATCGCCAAGGAAATTGATGTTGTGATCGATGAGGCCCATCTGCTTGAGAGCCCAGGAGATGATCGAGAACTGCGAATCGTAGATCCACCAGAAGGCGATCGCCGACAACACCGTCGGTACCACCCAGGGAAGAAGCACCACCGCACGGAAAAAGGATTTGAACGGCAGGTTCTCGTTGAGCAGCAACGCCAGCCACAGGCCAAGGGCGAACTTCAGGATCGACGCGCTCACCGTGTAGAGAAGCGTGTTGAACACGGACAGCCAGAACACACTGTCGTCCCAGAGATATTCGTAGTTTTCCAGGCCGATGAAGACGCCTGGCCTGCCGATGCGGGCGTCGGTGAAGCCGAGCCAGACGCCGAGCCCCAGCGGATAGGTCAGGAAGACCAGCAGCAGCACCACTGTCGGCAGCATAAAGCCAAAGCTAAGCAGCCCGCGGCTTTCCGCAATGCGCGACAAGAAGGAGGGGCGGGGCGGGGCGGCGGCGGTTGTCACGGCCATGAAAAGGCTCCTCTGGTGGATATCGAGTGGCGCCGAGCCAGCAGTCCTTCCGCCTTCGTGGAGAAGACTGCTGGCGCGCGGATCTCACGGTCCCGCGCTCTCCTCATAGGGCGCCTGCATTTCGGCGGCACGTCTCGACCCACGCTGCGGCCGACCCGAAAATACAAGCGTCTTCTTCCATGAACGGAAGAAGACGTGCGGACTACACCCGGTAATACCGGTTGGCGCGCTTCTCGGCCTCTTCCATTGCCTCCTGTGGCGTCGCCCGACCGGTCACCGCCTTGGCGAACATGTCGACCAGCACATAGTCGGCCATGGTGGCGGCCGATGCGTAGCCGAGCGGCCCGGCGTAGCCGTTGTTGCGCAGCGTTGCGGACGCTTTGGCATAGGGCGCATAGTTCGGATCGGCCTTCCAGATCGGATTGTCGTCGTAGGCCTTCAACGTTTGGCAGCAATAGCCGGAAGAGCCCTTGATCCATTCCGACATCTGCGGTTCCTCGAACATGAACTGCAGATAGGCCTTGGCCGCGTTCGGATAGGGCGTGTAGTTAAAGATCACCGCCGAGGTGACCTGGTAAAGCTCCACTGCCTTGCCGATCGGACCGATCGGCAAGCTAGCGGTGCGAATGTCCTTGGCCATTTCAGTCAGCTTAGGATCCTTGTCCTTGTTGATCCTGGCGGTTTCATAGGCCGAGATACCGTTGGCGATGACGGACAACTCGCCGGCCAGGAAGGCGCGGTTGTTGTTCACGTCGAGCCAGCTTTCCGTGCCGGGAATGAAGGTCTTGTAGAGCGCCTGAGCATATTCGATCGCCTTCATCGTCTCGGGACTGTTGATCACCACCTTGCTGTTCTCGTCGACCATCTTGCCACCATGGCTCCACAACAGCCAATGAGCGTAGTTGTTGCCGTCACCGACGCCATGCCCATGGGTGAAGCCGGCCGGATGGCCTTTGGCCTGCACGGCCTTGCACAATTCGAGGAAGCTGTCGGTGTCTTTCGGGAACTCGGAGAAACCGGCCTCTTTCACCCAGCTCTCGCGGTAGACGATGGCGTTGCCTATGGTGGCCAGCGGCAAGCCGATGAACTTGCCGTCCTTGGTGGCGTAGCTCTTCGGGCCCTCGTGCCAGCCGCCATATTTCTTGCCCAGATAATCTCCGAGATCGGTCACATCGAGGAGCTTGTCGGGATATTGGAAGGGATCGTCGAACCAGACGAACATCAGGTCGGGGCCCGAGCCGACATTGGCCGCGACCGCCGCCTTGGGACGAATGTCCTCCCAGCTCTCCTTGTCGACGCGCACCTCGACACCGGTGGCATCGGTGAATTTCTTCGTCAGCGCCAGCCAGGCGGTCTCATCGCCCTGGACAAACGGCGACCAGCGAAGGAGCCTGAGCTTGGCGCCTTTTTCGGGCGTGTATTTCGGCGCATCCTGGGCAAAGGCTGGCGTGCCAAGCAGGCGGTTGCCGATTGCTCCGGCAGCCGCCGCGCCGGCGCTGGTTCGTATCACGTCGCGTCTGGTGAATCTCATTGCCATTTCCTCCTGTTTTGATTGGCTGAGACCTCGGCATGTTCAAAGCCGGCGGCCCGTATCCGCGTCAAAGAGATGGATCAGGCTCGGCTCGGCGGCAAGCTTGACGGTTTCGCCGGGCTGGAACGGGTGTCGCTCCCGGAAATTCGCGACGATCTCTTCACCGCCAGGCGCGCGGCCGATGATCTGCAACTCCGACCCGGTCGGTTCGACGACCGAAACGGTGATGGGGAAGCCGTGATCGGAAAGGCGCAGATGCTCGGGCCGTATGCCAAGCACCACCGGACCGTTATTCAGGTTTTGCGGCGTACGCGGCAAATCTATGGCGACGCCGCCGCTGCCTTCGAAGCCGCCGGCGCCAATGCGGCCTGTCAGCATGTTCATTGCCGGGGAGCCGATGAACATCGCCACGAAAAGATTGTCCGGCCGGTCATAAAGATCGAGCGGTCGCCCGATCTGCTCTACATTGCCGTCATGCATGACGACGATCTTGTCGGCCATCGTCATCGCCTCGATCTGATCGTGAGTGACATAGACGGTCGTGGTCTTCAGGCGCTGATGCAGTTCCTTGATCTCTGCGCGCATCTGCACGCGCAGTTTGGCATCGAGATTGGAGAGCGGCTCGTCGAACAAAAAAACCTGTGGGTCGCGCACGATCGCCCGGCCCATGGCCACGCGCTGCCGCTGCCCGCCCGAAAGCTGCCGGGGATAGCGCGACAGCAGCGGCGTGAGGTTGAGAATTTCCGCGGCACGCTCGACCTTGCCATCGCTCTCCTGCTTCGAGACACGCTTCAACATCAAGGAGAACGCCATGTTCTCGCGCACCGTCATATGTGGGTAAAGCGCGTAATTCTGGAACACCATGGCAATGTCGCGTTCCTTGGGGGCGACCGTGTTGACAATGCGCCCGCCAATGGCGATCTCGCCGCGAGTGATGCCTTCGAGGCCCGCGATCATGCGTAACAGCGTCGACTTCCCACAGCCCGACGGGCCGACCAGCGTGACGAACTCGCCGTCTTCGATGTCGATGCCGACGCCATGCAGAATCTCGGCGGCGCCGAAAGATTTATAGACATCGCGGATCGCAACGGATGCCATCGATTTCCTCCCGAGCGATGCGACGCCCTGCAAGGAAGACGTCTACTTTACCCACGCAGCTTCCAGTCTTGCCGCGTCCTCCATCTGAAGTGGTAGCGCTACCAGCAGTGCGTGTAAAGCATGCGATTTCACGCAAACTAAGTCAGTTTGCCGGCCCTCATATCTGGAAAGCACCTTCGGAAGCTTATGTTCCATCATGGCGCTCGGAACCTTACAAGCCTCTCGAAGAAACCGCTTGTTTTGGCCAGTTCGATCGGCTTTCATAAAGGTCTTTCGAGAGTACCAGAATGCATTGGATAGGAAAGATGATCGCCGGCTTTGCAACTAGCCGATGCGACGGCAAAATTGATGCGCCCGAATTTGCGCCCATAATGTCGACTGGGGGAATCCTTGGGCTAATACAGAATGTTCAATCACGACGCGAACCTATGTTGTGATATCGTGACACTTACGCCTGGTAAGGATCGCAAGCCGATCATCGTCGCTGAAGATGTCCGCAAGACCTATCGGTCCAATGATGGCCGTTCACACCTTGCGCTTGCCGGGGTCACCACTGCAATCGGGCATGGCGAGGTGCTCGTCGTCTTCGGACCTTCCGGCTCCGGCAAGAGCACATTCCTTCGCACGATGAACGCGCTGGAGAGGATCGATTCCGGGCGGATCGTCATTGATGGCGTTTCGCTTTCTGAACCCGGGGCTGACCTCAACAGGCTACGCGCCGAGGTGGGTATGGTCTTCCAATCATTCAATCTGTTCCAGCATCGAACGGCGCTCGACAATGTCGTATTGCCGCAAACGGTGGTGCGTCGCCGCTCACGGACGGAAGCGTTGCGTCGGGCACATGAATTGCTCGAAAAGGTGGGCATAGATGATCGCGCGGGGCACTACCCCAGCCAACTGTCCGGTGGACAGCAGCAGCGCGTGGCCATCGCCCGCGCTCTGGCCATGGACCCCAAGGTGATGTTGTTCGATGAGCCGACGTCGGCGCTCGACCCGGAAACCGTCACCGGCATTCTCGACCTGATGAAGGTTTTGGCATCTGACGGGATGACGATGGCGGTGGTTACCCACGAGATGGGCTTTGCGCGTGAAATCGCTGACCGGATGCTGTTCATGGACGCCGGATTGATCATCGAGGAAGGCACCCCTCAGCAGATTTTCCACTCGCCAAGGCAAGATCGGACAAAGGAGTTCCTCAATCAGATACTATGATGTTGACAACGTCAGATCGCAATCAACAAGACGAAAAGGGAGAGAGAAGATGAAGAACAGTTTCAATACCAGATTGACCGGAGCAGCAGCGACCTTGGCCGCCATGCTGGCAGCCTGGTTCATGCTAGCGAGCATGGCGCAAGCCGACGAAATGGACGATATCCTGAAGCGGGGCGAACTAGTCGTCGCCGTCCAGACGCAGGGTCCGCCGGTCAGCTTCGTCGATAAAAAGGGCGAGCGCACCGGCCTTGCCGTCGAGTTCGCCAAGCAGATGGCTGCCGACCTCGGCGTGAAGGTTGTGTTCCAGGATTACGATTGGAAAGGCCTCATTCCGGCGCTTCTGGCTGGCAAGGCAGACATGATTGCCGGCGATATGACCCCAACCCCGCAGCGCGCGGCGCAGCTTTTGTTTTCCCGGCCGATGTTCTTCAACGACACGCTGGCCTTTGCCGCGAAGGATTCGCAGTACAAGACGTGGCAGGACCTCAACAAGGAAGGGGTGACTGTCGCGGCGCTGCAAGGCAGTACTTACGCCGATGCGGTGACCAAATATCTGCCGAAAGCGACGCTGAAGGTGTTTGCAGGCGGCGGCCCGGCCGTAGCGCAGACCCTCACCATGGGGCGTGTCGACGCGATGGTCGGTGGGCAGGATTATAATTCATATGTGCGTCAGTTTGAAAATCTGAAGCCGCTCGAAGGGATAATGACGCGTGAGCCACTGGCCTTTGCCACCCGGCCCAACGCTTTCCATCTCAAAATGTGGCTGGACAACTATGTAGAGCTGAAGACGGCCGACAATTCGTTGCAGACACTGCTGGCCTATTGGTGGACCTCCGATGCGTGGGAGAAGGATCACAAATAAGCCGCTGGAACCGATCGACGCGGCGATTCTGGGTCGCGTCGATCAAACTCCCTTCTGCGCATAGCCTACGACCTGACTTGGCCGTCTCGACGGCCAAAGCCTGAGCCCCAACGCGGAAACCGGATGAACTTAGTCCTCGAGTTTTACAACTATCGGATCGTCGAGCAGTATCTCGGGCGCTTTGCCGAGGGTCTTGAAAACACGCTTGTCGCGGCGGCTGTCAGCCTCATCGCCGCCGTCATCGTCGGCACGATGTTGGCGCTTTGCCGCATGTCGAGCCGCGCAATTCTGTGGCGCCCGGTGGCCGGCTATGTCGCGTTCATTCTGGCGACCCCCCTGCTGGTGCAGATCTATCTTATCTATTACGGGCTGCCGATCCTGGTTCCGGCAACCGGCCGCTGGAGCGAACTGACGCTCGGCATCATGGCGTTGTCGCTGCACAATGCCGCCTACATGAGCGAGATCGTGCGCGGCGGCATCGCGTCGGTTTCGCGGGGGCAGATCGAAGGCGGCAAGGCAGTTGGCATGTCCTATCTGCAGCGGTTGCGATACATCGTCCTGCCGCAGGCGTTCGCCAATACGCTTCCACCGCTGCTTGGTCAGACCGCGGTGCTGATCAAGGACACCTCGCTTCTTTCGATCATTGCGGTGTTTGATTTCCTCAGTGCCGGCCTGTTGCTGAATAGCGAAAGGGTGCGGCCCAACGAGAGCTTCCTCACCATAGCCGCCGGCTATCTCGCTATCTACGCCGTGATGCTGGGTTTGTCATGGACGGTCAAGCGCTGGCTCGCCGGCCCCGCATGGAACGCCGGGAGGTAGCAATGCAGCATTATCTCGACATAGTCGTCGCGATCCTGCCGTTCCTGTGGACCGGTTTCGTGCAGACGTTCTGGGTCTCGCTCATCGCAATCGTCGTCGGCTCCGTGCTGGGGTTCCTAATCGGCGTCGTGCGAAGCCAGCGGGTGCCGGTGTTCCACCAGCTTTTCGGCCTCTATATCCACATGCTGCGCGGGACACCGTTCCTGGTGCAGCTCTACGTCTTCTATTTCGTGCTGCCCAACACTGGTATTGACGCGCTGCAATGGAGTTCCGAGATGGCTGCGTTCGTCTCGCTCTCGGTCTATACGTCCAGTTATGTCGCCGAGATTGTGATGGGGGCTATCGACGCTGTTCCAAAGGGGCAGTGGGAGGCTGCCACCTCCCTGGGCTTAAGACGTGTCCCGATACTCTGCCTGGTCGTCCTGCCGCAGGCCTTGAAGCTGACAGTGCCGCCGATGAGCGGCGTCTATGTCAACATCATCAAGAACACAGCCATCCTTTCGGTGATCGGCATCTCGGAGCTGACGCGCCAGGGTGAGATTTCGATCATGCGGTTCCCGCGCGACGTGCTTTTCGTATACGGCGTGATCGCCCTAATTTATTTCGCCTACTGCTACCCGGTCCTGCGTTTCACGCGTTGGGCGGAGCGTAAGGTCGGCGGTACCCGTTTCATCAACCTCGATTGAGCTAGCGTGGCCGGCGGATCCAATGACCCCTATGTCGACACCTACTACAGACGCACGCTGACGTCAGAGGCTTCGTACCCCGTGCTGTCTGGCCGGCATGATGCGAACGTCTGTATTGTCGGCGGCGGCCTCGCGGGATTGACGACTGCGCTCGAGCTTGCCCGGCGCGGGCTTTCGGTGACGGTCCTTGAGGCACGCCGCGTCGCTTGGGGTGCGTCGGGCCGCAACGGAGGTTTCGTGTCTCCGGGCTGGGCGGCGCGCGGCGACCAGATCCGTAAGCGCGTGGGTACCGACCATGCCAGGGCCCTGTTTCGCCTTTTCGATGGAGGGCGTCGCCATGGTCTCCGACGCGATCCGCGACCTGGCCATCACCGATGCGCAGGTCATTCACGGCATCTTGCGGGTATCGCGTTACGAAAATGGCGAGGCACTGAAGGCTCAGCGTGACGAACAGGAGACTGAGTTCGGCCGCCAGTTACGCTTGCTTTCCCGCGAGGAAGTACAAAGCCTGCTGCTATCGAGGAAGTACCATCAAGGGCTCCTGGACGACGCCTCGTTCCATTTCCACCCGCTGAATTATGCCCGCGCGCTGGCGCGCGAAATTGTTCGGCTCGGCGGATCCGTTCACGAGGATACGCCCGCGGTCTCTGCCGATCTCGCAAGCGCGGAGAAAAGAATTCGCACGCCCGAAGGCGAAGTACGAGCTGCGAGCGTCGTCTTTACCGGCGGTGGCTATACCGACCGCATGCTGCCGGCTTTGCGCCGCGCCTTCCTGCCGATCGCCACATACGTCGTGCTGAGTGAACTGGCGCCCGAACTGATTGCAACCGCGATCCGCACGCAATCAGGGATCAGCGATGGCCGGCGCGCCGGCGACTACTACCGTGTGGTTGACGGCAAGCTGCTATGGGGTGGGCGCATAACCACGCGCACCACCGACCCGCGCGATATCGCTGCCGTGATCCGGCGAGAAATGATCGCGACCTACCCCCAACTAGAGAGCTTGAGGGTCGACGTGGCATGGTCGGGACTGATGGCTTATGCAAGACATTTAATGCCGCTGATCGGACCGGTTATGCCGGGCGTGTGGGCGTGTACAGGGTTCGGCGGCCATGGTCTCAACACCACCGCGATCGGCGCCCGGGTGGTCGCCGAGGCAATTGCGGGCGAGAGCGACCGCTATCGGGCGTTTGCGCCTTTCGGTTTTTTGTGGAACGGCGGCCTTTTCGGCACTGCTGCTGTCCAAATGACTTACTGGGCCTATCAAGCCATGGACCTCGTCCGCGAACGCCGCTCAAGGCGCGTTGCTTAGGCGTTTCAGAAGCGGTCAGGCGAATATGGCGCGGGGTCGATATGGGGCCGACTGGCGGTGACGAGTTCGGCGATCAGCCGTCCCGTCGAGCCGCCGCCGATCATACCCGTATGACCGTGGCCCGTCGCGACGAAGAGCGAGCTATGTCCCCGCACCTGGCCAATCGCCGGCACGCTGTCAGGCAGGGAGGGGCGAAAGCCCATCCAGATCGTCGGCTCTCCGCCCTTCAGATCGGGAAACAGCGCTCGAGCGTGGGTGAGCAGGATTTCGGAACGCAGTTCGTCAGGTGGGGCTTCCAGGCCGGCAATCTCGACCGTGCCGGCAAGACGGAGGCCGTGTTCCATCGGCGACAGCGCGAAACCCCGGTTCTTCATCTGGACCGGCATCGGCAATTCGATCGATGGGCAGGGGATCATCAGGTGGTAACCACGTTCCGTCTCGAGCGGCAATTCGGCACCGAGCGGCTCGAGCAAGCGGTTCGACCAGGCGCCAGCGGCGATGATCACGGCCTCCGCCTTTCGGTTGGCCGTGTTCGTCATAAGCGTGTAGCCACCTGCTTCGCGAGGGATGATCTTCAGCACGCGTTCCGCTTCGAACACGCCGCCGGCTTGCCGCACCCCGTCAGCAATGGCCATGACCAAGCTATGTGGATCGATCGTATGGGCGTTGTGGGGATAGAGGAGCCCGCGTTTTGCAATGTTTGAAATACCCGGCAGCAAGCGCTCCAAATCCGAGCGAGACAACGGTTCGGTGACGACGCCTTGCCGCTCGTTGATTTCAGCAGTGATGCGGTCGGAGAGACCAAGGGCCTCGCTTTCCCAGATCTGGATACCGCCTACCTCGCGGATCAGGGCTGCGAACGTTGGACCGCCGATCAAATCACGATAGCATTCGAGGTTGCCCCTATGAAGGTTGCATAGGGCGTCTGCTGCCCTATTCACGCGGTCCATCCGTCCTGCCCGAATCCATCTGAGCAGCCAAGGCGCTGCCTTCAACGCATAGCGAGGCCTCAAAACCAGTGGCCCCAACGGATCGGTGAGCCAGCCTGGCACTTGCCGCAGCATTCCAGGGATGGCCACAGGCACGTTGCAGTCGTGCCTGACCATTCCGGCATTGCCGAAAGACGTCGCGGTGCCGGGGGGCAACGGGTCGAGGACCGTGACGTTCAGACCTGCACGTTTCAAATAAAGAGCTGCGCTGACGCCGACGATGCCCGCTCCAATAATTGCCACTTCCTTGCCCAATTCCGGCATGTAGACGTTCACCTAACTTTGAATTTCAAGCGCACGAACGTAAATTCAGGGACGGTTGTCAAGCAAGGACGGCAGGGCAGCCGCCTTCAGGACAGGGACAGCAATACCGGAAGGGGCGCTACGCGAAGGGCGAGAAGTTTCAGACTGGTTGTCGTACCGATGTTTGTCCACGTCCCGAACGCCCCAAAGGCAGAATCCGCCGCGGGGGAGAGTTCAAAACTGCAAACCGAAGCGGAACATCAGAGCTCTCTAACGGTTCTATCTTGGTCGATTTCCAAGGTAGAGGGGCGGCCGTGTCAGCGTTTGAATTCGTGTATTTTTCTGGTTTGACGGCGAGTGATCTCCTAGGCGGCGTTGTCTCCTTGTTGGCCTGTTGTGTGCTCTACAACGTTATCGCAGAGGATCGTCCGCACCGGTAGCGCGGGAGCCGAGCGCCTGGCCCGCTGGCTTGGCAGCACGTCCCGCGCGAGCGGTGTACCTATCGACCTGCGCGCAAGAGCGCTCAACGCTTCGAACGCCTCGCTCACCCGCTTCTGCGGTGCTTCCAGGGAAGGATAGGCCCGGTCGAGTTCTACTCCGAAGGTCGCCAAGGCTGCATCGCGATCCAAGAGATTACCTCGCTGACATCGACCGACTGGGCGATGAAGGTCCCCAGTTGACCTCCGTGGTCCCCGGTTGACCTCCGTAAGTGTCGACGAGCCTATTCAGCAACTCGGCATCGCTTGCCGCCATAATGTCGGCGAAAGCTGCATAGAACGGACGGGCCTTGCGGACTCGACTTGGATTCCGCGCGAGCCAGCCAACAGTCGCCGGCAACGGAGGTGTGATCAGGCTCTGCACACGCGCGGCACGCGGATAGGCACTTTCGAAGCGCGCAAACGTCTCGAAAATCTCCCGCACCGCGGCTTGCGCCAGTGAGCCGGCCTTCGCCTGGAAGCACTCGAGCAATCGCCCCTCGGCGCCTGAGGCGCGAAGAACCGTGCTTCCAGATCGTCCAGGCCTTCAAATATCATCTGCTCAAAGGCGGGGTTGGCCAGCCAGGCCGGGAAGCCGCGCAAGACCATCCCAAAGTTGATAGTCGAAGCCATCCTGGGCAATCTCGCCGCCTATGCCTCGGGTATCGGTCAGAGCATCGCTTCCCTGCAGCGGGCCCGCGACTTCAACGAGAAGATCGCGGCCGTCACTGCCTCGCGGCCTTCACCGGTGGCCTTGCGAAAGAGGTTCTCGGCAACCTGTCGTTGGCCTTGGTCTGAGGTGATGAAGTTCCTATCGATGTTCTTGCGCAGAGTATTGGGATCGATGCCGATCAAACCGGCAATGTCGGGTTCCGGCACGCGGTAGCCGGCCAAAGCCTCGACCTGACGGCGATGAACCATCGGGTGTATGCCGCGGCCTGGCCATCAGGCAGCCTCCTGAGCCCGCTCGGCGGCAGCCGCAGACGCAATCAGGCCGCTGCTCATGAACGATGCTGGCGGCGAGGTTCATCCTCTACAATGGTGCCCACTTGCTCGTATCGGCCTTACGAGGGGTGGAACCCGCATCAATTTCGAAAGTTCTTGGCAGGTCAAAGGGGACCAAAGTGCGGCCTAAAAGTTTCGGTGCATTGTCGGCTTTCAGAAATGCCGTCCCGACCGGACGGAGGTTCGCCCGTTGCCTCGACGCTCTCAAGTATGTCGCGGTGGCAATTGCCACGTGTTTCTTCACCCTGGTGGTCATAAACCTCACAGCCGAACCGCGTGTCCTGCGATCCATCGTGCCGCATCGTTTTGACGCGACCGATCCACAATTCGCGCGAAGCATGGCCGCTTATTCGCAAGGACAGGTATTCGAGGCAAACGCTGTGCAAACGCTGGTCAATGGAGATGAGATCTTCCCAGCGATGCTGCAGGCCATCCATGCGGCTCGGTCGACCATCGACATGGAAACTTACATCTACTGGTCCGGAACGGTCGGCTATGAGTTCGCCAATGCCTTGGCCGCGAAAGCGCGGAAGGGCGTCGAGGTTCGTGTGCTGGTGGACTGGGTCGGCAGTCTGCCATTCGACGAGGATCTCATCCACATCATGACAAGCGCGGGCGTGCGGTTTCAGCGCTACCGGCCTATCTACTGGTACACGCTTGACCGGGTGAATAACCGGACGCATCGGAAGCTGCTGATCGTTGACGGACGGTTCGCCTTTACCGGCGGGGTGGGTATCGCAGACAACTGGCTGGGGGACGCCCGCAACCCTGATGAATGGCGCGACACCCACTACCAGATCGAGGGCCCTGCTGTCTCCGCCTTCCAGGCAGCCTTCGCTGAGAACTGGCTCGAGACCGCGGGCGAGACTTTGCAGGGAGAGAAGTTCTACCCGCCACCGGAAGCAGCGGGAGCACTGAATGCTCAACTGGTGCTATCTTCCCAGCCAAATGGCTCCGAAGGCATGGAACTGATGATGTTGGCTGCGATAGCCGCCGCCAAAGAACACCTTCGGATAGGGATGGCCTATTTCGTCCCCGATAACATTGCCTTGCAGCAAATATTGGACGCCAGAAAAAGAGGGGTGGCGGTTGACGTCATCTGTCCCAACGGCCTGACAGATGTTCCCATCGTTCGAAAAGGCTCTCGCTATTTCTGGGGTGATTTGCTCAAGGCCGGAGTTCGGATTTATGAGTTCCAGCCCACCATGTACCACCCCAAACTCCTGATCGTTGACGATGTATGGACGAGCTTTGGTTCAACCAATCTGGACGAGCGGTCTTTGCGGCTGAACGACGAAGCCTCTCTGAACGTCTTCGGCCGGGATTTTGCGCGCACGCAAATCGACTTGTTCAACGAAGACCTCAAGCGATCAAGGGAGATCAGTTTGGACGAATGGCAATCGCGTCCATTGAGCGAGAAGGTCACGGACTGGATGGCCAGCAGGCTGCATTCACAACTTTAGATGTTTAGTCCCGGCACTTGCTAAAGCTAATTGAATTTGGAGCGTCTCGGTTGTGATGCCACGCCTTGCATATGAACTCGTAGGGTTAGTTTGCCGCTCATGCTGGAGACATGATGGCTCCGAGTAAATGATCTCACAGCACATGGGCTGAGGCTCGCGGAGGACTTTTGCGGTTGTGGGTGACCTGCCCCTAAGAATTCCCTCCATCTGAGATTAGAGTCCGGCCCTTGATCGAAGGACGGACTGATGAAGAGAAAGCGGTTCACGGAAGAGTAGATCATCGCGGTTCTGCGCGAGCATGAGGCGGGTGCGAAGGCGGGCGATCTGGCCCGCAAGCACGGGGTCTCGGAGGCGACGCTGTATAACTGGAAGGCCAAGTATGGCGGGATGGACGTGTCCGACGCCAAACGGCTGAAGGCACTGGAAGACGAGAACGCCAAGCTGAAGAAGCTGCTCGCCGACCAGATGCTTGAAGCCTCGGCGCTGCGCGAGCTTCTGTCAAAAAAATGGTAGGGCCCGCCGCCAAGCGCGAAGCCGTCGCGCATCTGCAGGCCGTCATGGGCCTATCGGAGCGTCGGGCCTGTTCCTTCGTCGGCGCCGATCGCAAGATGGTCCGCTACCGGTCTCGCCGACCGCCAGAGACGGCGCTGCGTGGTCGGCTGCGCGATCTCGCGAACGAGCGCCGACGCTTCGGCTACCGGCGGCTGTTCATCCTGCTCAGGCGCGAGGGCGAGGCGTCTGGGGTCAACCGTATCTACCGTCTCTATCGCGAGGAAGGTCTGACGGTGCGCAAGCGCCGGGCAAGACGGCGAGCGGTCGGCACGCGGGCGCCGATCCTGGTCGAGGCAAAGCCGAATGCGCGCTGGTCGCTGGATTTCGTCCATGACCAGTTCGCCTGCGGCCGGCGCTTCCGTGTGCTCAACATCGTCGACGACGTAACGCGCGAATGCCTGGCCGCGATTCCGGACACGTCGATCTCCGGCCGCCGGGTTGCTCGCGAGCTGACGGAACTGATCGCCCAGCGCGGCAAGCCCGGCATGATCGTCTCCGACCACGGCACCGAGTTCACCTCGAACGCCATCCTTGCATGGTCGAAGGACCACGGGATCGAATGGCACTACATCGCGCCGGGCAAGCCGATGCAGAACGGTTATGTCGAATCCTTCAACGGTCGCATGCGCGACGAGCTCTTGAACGAGAGCCTGTTCTTCGGCCTCGACCATGCCCGCAGCGCCATCGCCGAATGGCGGGAGGACTTCAACACCGCGAGGCCGCATTCCTCGCTCGGCTACCAGACCCCGGCGGCCTATGCCGAGGTCATCACCGCAACCGGCTCCGATGCTGTGCTGATGGAAGGCTCCGCGTCTTCGCCGGTTGCTCAACCCGCGCCCCACGGCGTAACAGAAACGGTCGAGGCTCTAGTCGCCGTTGGATGAAACTTCAGTGGCAGGTCATGGGTCCGACACTGGTCGAACTCGCACGTTATCGACCCGCCACGGTCAGGCCCGACTTCATCGAAAAGCTGCCGGTGGACGGCCTTTCAAGCAGGATATGCTGGTCGCGACGGAGATGGCCCCAGGCCCCATCACCCCGCGCTGGCGATGGATATTCGGCTCAGAGGAAAGCGGCATGGCGTCGACGCGGCCCCCCGCCCAATGGCGCAGTATGCGGACCTCACCCAGCTGGGGGAACATATCCAGGCAGATGTTGGCCATGTTAGCCATCACCGGAAAATCGACCTTGAGCGACATACGTGGCCGTTCGTGCACTTCCGTGCCACCGACCACCTCGCCGCGCGAGGTCTGGTGGAAATACGCCAGGCTATCTATGAGCGCGATCGCCGGCTTTATGAAGGTGCTCCAGTGCCATCGCTTCGATGCGCATCCCGAATCCGTTCAACGGCACATCCGCCAGAGATGCGATACCGTGGTTGTTGGGGCCGGCGCAGGCAACGACGCATTCCGCTTCGATCCGATGCTCCCCAACCAGCACGGCGGTCACCCTCGAGGCAGTTCGCACGATCCCCGTGATTTTTGTGCGATATCGCATCTCGATCTGATTGCGATGGCAGAAAGCGAGGAGTCCCTTCATTACGGCATGGTGCGGCGCCACCCCTCCGCGTCTGGTGCTGTACTGCCCTACGCGGGATTTGTTGATTGCTGGGAGGAGCTCGTCGATTTCGCGACGGGACAGCCATCCGGCTCTTCACGCCGAAGCTCTGCTGAACCTTCAGCCTTCCAGGAGCATCGCTTCGCTTTCTCCCGCTCGGAGATGACGCAGTAGCCGCGTTGCGTGAACCACATCGTTTTGACCAGCTCTCCCATTCACGCACGGTGAGCGCGAAGAGTTCAGTCCAAGCAAGCGATAGGAAGCCCGGTCGGATGAGAATGAACCGGTCGGAGCCCTTCATCATGCCATTTGCCGGCTTTCGCCCGGACATATCCGTACTTGACGCTCGCCCGTTATTGTCACAGCTAGGGATGTCGGGGTCCAAGATATACCGTCGTTCGTGTGCTTGGACCTTTTCCGGTCACCTGCCTATTTCAGCTTGCTCGGTCGCCTCTTACTCCCTCGCGTGAGTCAAAATGCGGAATACCGGCCAATGGGCAATCGCTTCGCGCAATTTGCTGAAAAGCTTGCCTTCTTTGTTGATGGCAGACCGAACTTGAACGGCAGCCCATCCGGCTTTCATCGTCCCGCCGACATGGCAATGGCAGACAATAGCGTGCAACTGCCAATCCGTAAGCTCGAAAAAGCGCTTCGCTTCGCCATACGTATCGTTCTTCAGCCCTTCAGTCCGCAAAGTTGGATCGGCGAAAGCGATGCTCAGCGCGGAGCCGAGGGACTGGGTTTTTTCGCGCACGTCCAAGGTCATGTATTCCGTCCCGGGGAAGGCGGCGAGGCACCGCTCGGGATTTCGCTCGAGCAGCATGGCCCAGTGTTCCAAACGCTGGCGCCGCGTCATACCCGGAAACGATGCTTCGACTTCCGCGACCCCATGCAGTTCCGCAAGTGTCTGATGTTTCATGGCCGTCTCCTGTTGGCGAGGCGCTCCGCCTGCAACAGGCCGAAGTAGCCTCAGTCGTCCCTATGCAGGCGAACCTGCAGTCCGTCGGGAAGTTCCACTGGCGAGAAAATTTGACAATGCGGCTGCTCCGATTTCCCGCTGCCTCGGTGCGTTAGACCATCCCATGCAACGAGTTACTTCGATGCTTGGACCAAACGCGGGAGCAACGGGTAATCCTTCAGATCCTTATAAGGCGTGAGATCTAAATCCCAGGCAGCGAAGCTGTTCGTCATCGATCGCTTTCTCATGGATCTTGATAACGCTTTGGTAGTGCCGCCAGGTCAGGCCAGCCCCTTTGACCGCGTCTCTTCGCGCGCGAAGCGATTTAATAGACGTGCAGATGATGAAGGCGCAACTCGTCCAAGAGCTTTTCAACAATTTCGTGGCACACCGGAAACGGTTCCAGGCGCACGTCCTCGCCTCCATCTGATGGTACGCCGGCAGGTGTCGGTCGATGTAAATTTTCATTCCATCGCTGCTTTACCCAGCAAAAACTGGTGGCTGACCTTAACTCGTCGATAAAGCGCGGGTACGACATCAGACAGAACGAGGTCGCTGATATCTTCAGAGCTATGGGGGCACCGTAACGTTCAGCTCATATCCGGAACGCCAGGACCTCCGGTTGGATTTGGAGCCGGTGCATAGCTCCGCCTGTAGCGATGAAGTACAGCCGAACCGCATCGACCTGATTGACAAGCCCGGCCTTGACAGGCCCACGACTTTGCACGGCTCTATGGCCTTCTTCCCCAACCCAGACGATCCCGAACCTGGTCCACTGGTTCCTCGCATCCAAAACGTAAAACGCCGGTCTAACGCCACAAGAAAGAGAGCGTTATGAGGTTCTTTCATCGCGTTGCCAGCGCTCCGAGGGATCACACCAGGCAGCGACTGGTAGAACCGTTGCCTGTTTGCAGCCGCTAGAGCTCGGGCCTCATGCGACAGCTTTCCGCCCAAGCGAGCGGCGCTTGCCGTCGGTCTTTGACGCGGACTTGCGCTTTGAAAGGTGCGCAAGCAGAGCTGCCAAACCCAGCGCATTGAGAACCCGCGTCCTGGGCACTCCTCCCTTGCGGGCCATCTCGACACCCCAATGCATGTGGTCGAGTTCACGGATTGAATGAGCGTCCGGATTGATGCTGAAGATGCAGCCGTAGTCGAGCGCCCTTTGATGCCACCGCCAGTCGAGATCGAGCCGCCACGGATGCGCGTTGATTTCGACAGCGACCTCATATTTTGCGCACGCTCTGAGGACCTTGGCGACGTCCAGCTCATAGCCGGGACGACGCAACAACTGGCGACCGGTCATGTGCCCGATAATTGTCGTGAGGGGATTCGCGATTGCCTCAATGATACGCTCCGTCTGCTCTTTTTTAGGCAACTTGAAGCGGCTGTGCACGCTCGCGACAACGAAATCAAACTGCTTCAAGACGTGGTCCGGATAGTCAAGCGAGCCGTCGGCCAGGATGTCTGCCTCGATGCCCTTCAGGACACGGAATTTACCACCGTACTTCGTGTTCAGCCGATCCGCGTCGCGGTGCTGTTCAGTGATCTCCTGCAGTGTGAGCCCGCCCGCGTAGTGGGCAGACTGCGAATGGTCGGCGATACCAAAGTATTCAAACCCGCGCTTACGTGTCGCTTCAGCCATTGCCTCAAGCGTTTCGGTGCCATCGGATGCGGTCGTGTGAGAATGCAGGATGCCATGCAGATCTCCGTCCCGGACGAGGGGTGGTAACTGCTGGTTCGCTGCCCGCTCAATCTCGTCCCTGCCTTCGCGCAGTTCCGGTTCGATGAACTGCAGGTCCAACGCGTCGTAGATTTCCTCCTCTGTCGCTGCTGCGATCAGCTTTCTCCCGCGATAGAGCCCGTCGGGTTTGAGGGCGAACCCTCTCTCGGTCGCGTACATCTTCAACTGCTCAACATGGGCGGCCGAACCGGTTGCTTTGAGAAGGCTCGCGCCAAAGTGCTTCTTGTCTGTGACCACAAGTGTGAGGGTGGACTGCTCGGTCGCGGTCCGCTTCTTCCCCATTGCAACCAGTGCGAGGTCGGTGACCAGTTCGCAACCGCGCCGGAAATCACCGGCAATTTCCACGCGCGAAAACTCGGGATGCTCTTGCTTCACCAACACGACAGCATGTTCGAGAAGAGCGGCGGCCTTGTGCAGGTGAAGTTGTGTTTCGCCGCTTCGCGCGATGGCCAGATTGTGCAGGATCTTTGTCTGAAGCGAAGCACCGAGGCCTTTGACTGGCCGGATTCGATCTGCCTTTGCGGCGGCTTCGAGCTCAGCCAACGAGTTCACGCCGAGGGCCTGATGAAGCTTCAGGATCTTGTCGGGCCGAAGCCCTGGTATGGCAAACAACTCCATCACACCCGCCGGGACCTCTTCCCGCAGCTTCTCAAGGCGTGGATGTGTGCCCGTTTCATAGAGCTTGCGCACAATATCTGCGATCGCGTTACCGATCCCCGGGATCCTGATGAGGGCGCCCGCGGCGATGATCCGGTCGAGCGGCTGCGACAACGCAGCCAGACTGTCTGCAGCGCGCAGATATGCTTTGGTGCGATAGGGGTTGTCCCCGCGCAGCGCCGTGCGATGTCCGTATTCCCTTAGGAGGCTGGCGACTGTCCGCGAATCGGTTTTTGCCATGGTCGAGGCAAACGGGGCCAATCTTCGCAGGTTCCAATCAGGCCAAGGCAACGAAGCCCTTATCCAGCCTTACTGCCTTCGCGGAGTGGGGCTACAAATTTGGCAATGATTGGTCGGCTCGCCCCCATCCCGCCAGAGATTTGCTGATTGCGCGTTTCTTCAATTCAGAAGCGTCGCCGACGTGGAAATGCGAGGGCGCATCAATCGTCTTCATTTCCGCCCAGGTGATCGGCGCCGCGACCGGAGCGCCCGATCGGGACCTAGCGCTGTAGGGCATGATCGCGGTCGCCCCACGCTGGTTGCGCAAATAGTCCACAAAGATGCGACCCTTCCGGCGCTTCTTCGACAACGCGGCCGTAAAGTGAGAGGGATCGCTTTGAGCGACCGCTTGCGCGAGGCGATGCGCGAAGTCTTTCACTTGCGGCCACTCGGCCTGAGGGGTGAGCGGCGCGATCACATGCACTCCTTTGCCTCCGGTCAGCATCGGGAATGTCGTAAGCCCCAATGACTTCAAAATATCACGAAACTGGAAAGCTGCGGCGCGGACAGCTTCAAAATCGAGACCCTCATCGGGGTCGAGATCGAAAACGAGGCGGTCGGCCTTTTCGATATCCTCGATCCGAGCTCCCCACCCATGCAGCTCGATCGTTCCCATCTGTACGCAGGTCATCAGCCCATCGGCATCGTCGACATAAAGGTATGGCTCCTCCTGGCCGTCCTTTTCAGTGATACCGACGTGGTGGACTTTGTCGCCAAAGCTCCCGGCATCATGCTTCTGGAAGAAGCACTTCTTGGCCCGGCCTTGGGGACACCGAACCAGACTGATCGGTCGACTCCCAACCCAAGGAAGCATGATCTCAGCGACGGCCGCGTAGTGGTCGGCGAGCTGACCCTTGGTGATATTCGACTCCGGATAGATCACGCGGTCACGATTGCTGATGGCGATGGTCTTCCGCGGCGACGTGGTCAGCTTGGCTGTGCGACGTTCCGTCTCCAGCATGACCGCCTCCGGCTTCTTGTCTTCGCGCAGACCGAGGTAGCTCGGATGTCTCAACGTTCCTTCGTTAGTCATCTCGGCGAAGGCAATCTCCGCGACCAGCTTGGGGCGAAGCCAGTGTGCTCCGCGAACTTCGGCTCGCGGCGCCGCGACGGTCGCGGCCTTCTGCTCGAGCGGTGCCATGATCTCCATGAGACGGAAAAGTTCAGCTGTATCGAAGCCGGTACCGACTTTTCCGGCATAACGCAGCTTGCCGCCATCATGCACTCCAAGGATCAATGACCGGAACGCGCGGACCTTTTCGGACGGCGTCCAACCGACAATCACGAACTCCTGCCGCTTGATGCACTTGATCTTGAGCCAGTTTCCGCCGCGGGCCGCCACATAATGCGAATCGGCGAGCTTGGAAACCACCCCCTCGAGCCCGGCTGCGCAAAAGCGGCCGAGCAGCTCTTCTCCGCGCCCCAGAATATGATCAGAATAACGAAGCACCGGGTTCTTCGCGGGCAAAATTCTCTGGAGCTTTTCCTTGCGTTCAAGGAGAGGATGCTTCGTGAGATCTTCGCCGTCGAGTTGAAGGAGATCGAACGCATAAAAGTCGATACTGGCTGGCACACCCTTTAATGCGTTCTGAAGCGCCTGGAAGTTTGATCGTCCGTCGGCATCGACAACGACGGCCTCTCCGTCAATCAGGGCAGAGCGGACCTGGAGCTTGCGGGCCTCCGAAAGAATGGATGGAAAACGGTGAGACCAGTCCAGGCCAGATCGCGTGTAGGCACGCGCTTCGCCGCTGCCGACCGCAACAAGAATGCGATAGCCGTCGTATTTCATTTCGTGGATCCAGCGGTCGCCGGCAGGGACGACGTCCACGAGCGTTGCGAGCTGGACGGGCCGAAAAGTGGGCAGTGCCAAATTGGCTTGCTCACGCGTTGGCGACGTCGCTTGATGAGCGGTTGACCCCTGCATTGCCTTACGCGACGTTGGCATGACCACTCACCGCCCCATACCCAAGACGAAATGGCTTAATCGCGTCCAACGCGCGACTGCTTCTTAAGTTTCGCCGAGAAGCTTGGAGCTTGTTGCCATCATTGTCGCGCCTTATCAGCGCCTCGGCCTGCTCTCAGCTGAATCCGTACTGCCTGCCTCCGTTCACCATCTTCTCAGTTTACCCGCACAATGTCGCCGGGCCGGGCAAGAGCCAGAGTAGTCGCGGAGATCGCTTGAAGCGTCGCGGTGTCACGGGCCTATCGGCCTTCCGCACCAATTGGTGAAGGAAACTCCGGGTAATCGGTCCGCACCCACTCCTCAATGAGCCAGCCTTCATCGTCGAAACGAAAAATGTTGGACAAATCCCAGGTCACACGCCGGCGGTTCGGAGGCAAGGGGGGCCGACGGGCGACTGTGTGAATTCGCGGGCAAAGCGTCCCTCGACCCAGGTTTGGCAGGCGACATAGTCACCTTCGACGACGATGATGCCTCGAGGGATCTAGCGATCGTCGAATGCTATGGACTTGAAGTAGTTGGTAAGCCCGGCGTAGTCCACCTCGAAGCCATCCGGGCCGTGGAAACGGAACTTCTCCGTGTCGAAGCACCCGGCATCGATCGCCGCGCCTGTATGGTTGGCGATGTGGCAGCGTTATAAGACCTCTGCAATTGTCTTATAACGTCACTTGCGTCGCTTCAGCTCATGCCGCTATAAGAGAAACGCATTTTTCTTATAACGGAGCCGACGCGTGAAGACGGTCGATCTCGTTTATCGCACGATGTATGCGGAACTCGTTCAGCGCTGCCTTGATGCATCGTTCGTAACCGACTTCTCCACGGCGGGAAATTTCGTCCGGGTTCCGGTGAAGGGGCGGGGCTATTGGTATTTTGAGGAAACCCAACCCAAGAAAACGCGGAAGTATGTCGGCCCGTCCGACGATCCCGAGATCGCGAAACGCGTTGAAGCCTTCCAAGAGATCAAGGAAGACCTCCGTAGCCGACGAAAACTCGTCTCCACGCTGACTCGCGAAGCAGGGCTGACCGCACCGGACCGGTTCACTGGCGATGTCGTTGAAGCCATCGGAGCAGCAGGAATCTTCCGCTTAAGAGGCGTGCTCGTCGGTACGGTTGCCTTCCAGACGTATGCGGGACATCTCGGCGTAAGATTGCCTGGTGCTTCATTGCAAACCGGCGATGCCGATTTCGCGCAGCATTACTCGACTTCGTCGTCAGTCGAAGACACCCTGCCGCCGATCCTGGAAATCTTGAGAGAGATTGATCCAACCTTCAGGGAGATCCCCCATAGATCGGATCCCGGACACACGACCCAATTCGAGAATGCAACGAGATACAAGGTCGAGTTCCTTACGCCGAACCGGGGATCGGATGACTACACCGACCGCGCCAGTCCGATGCCAGCACTGGGCGGAGCTTCGGCGCAGCCCTTGCGTTTCCTCGATTTCCTGATCCACGAGCCCATCCGGACCGTGATGCTGCATCGGTCAGGGGTGCCTGTAACCGTGCCGTCGCCGGAACGGTATGCAGTTCACAAGCTCATCGTCGCCTCTCGCAGGAAATCAGATGCAAACGGCGTCGCCAAGCGCGAAAAAGACGTCCATCAGGCCAGCCTCCTCGTCGAGGCACTGGAGGCGACCCGTCGCAAGGATGACCTTGCAACAGCGTTCTCGGAAGCGTGGGGGAGGGGGCAGCACTGGCGCGAGGCGATGCTGAAGGGGCTGGGCCTGATGCCGCCGAAGAAACGACAGGAAGTTGAGGACACAGTCAGAAAGGCCCTTGTCGAGATCGGCGAGGAGCTGGACGGCTTCGACTCGGCCGTGAACTCGAAGTCGTAGTCAAAAGGACGAGGCTCGAAAGCCGCCCTTGTCGGTTGGATTGAAGAGGACCAGCGTTGATCAGGATCGCTTACGAGGGAGTATAACCTAGCTGTTGAGGTCTGTTCGCCGTGTGTTCGTCCAAAAGCGCATAAAGGCAGTCTGGAATTTGCAGAGAATTTCCAGAAGCCGCCATCTCTTCGCGGCCTCAGATTTGCCAGCATGGCAAAAGCTGCGAACGGATTCAATGGATTGGGTGACGCTGTCAGAGCCGTTTCGGCATCCAGGCTGTGCATTGTTCGAGGCCTTCCAGCGTAGCTTTTGGCCAACAAGCTGGTGACCCGCATTAAGCAAATTGGATTGCCTTTGGAACCAGCCGCATTGATCAATTCGGATTCAAGCAGGACTATCCGATCTCCCATCTGCTGAGCCTCCGTCAATCGTATTTCTCTAATCAGCCCAAGCTGCGCATATTCGACGTCACCATCCATGCAGCGTGGAGTAGCGCAAGAAAACTAAACACCGGCAGATTTGAAAAACTCGCAAGAAGATGTCTCGCATCCCGGCTGATCACCCGCTGGTCATCCCCGCGAGGAACACCACCTGCTACCCGGGAATACGGCTGATCTGTGCCGTCTGGCACATCCTCAGCCCAGTTGCAGAAGAATTGACTTTGTAACGACCGTTTCAGAGCCTTATCTAAAGAAGCCGTGCCAATCTCCAACGAAACGACATGACGCCTCGCAGATGCCGGTCAGATTAATGTGCTCCCGGAGCACTGTGCATCCGGCGGCTGCACGCCCTTCCGCGCGGGTGCGGACGAGGATTTGCCGGAGAACGCCAAACCCAATGCGCTGCGTTTATCGCTCGCCGGTGTGCAGTTCGAATTCCAAGAGACTCTACCATTTCCGACCAAGGCGCCTGCTCACATCATTTGTTAAAGACTCAAGGGGCACGCGGAGTCATGTTGCAGCGTTCAATGCACATCTGCGGGACGGAGGAGCCATGTTGTTTCCGGGTCAAGTCGTCATGTCCGACGAACTGGAAATGCTCACCCGAGTCTGTCGGACCGCCTGCAACGAGCGGGATATTCCGCTCGACAGCCCGCAGGCACAGACACTCGCGTCCCATGTCCTGAAGCTTTTCCTGAACGGGCTTATGGGCGAGGAAGAGCTGCTAAGCGCCGAGCGGAACCGTATGAAAAGGCAAGCTCACATCGCCGCCTTGAATCAGCCGCCTGCTTCAGCACGCTAAATCCCGGACCCCGCAGCGACTCCTATTGGCGGCGCAGGCGTACCCGATGGTCAGCGCACCAGGAGGAACATTCCTGCCAGCCCGGTGTTAGGGGGGGTCCGCCACACCGGTGCGCTCGTGCTGATCTCGAATCCTCCACGTGAGTGGCTCACCCGAGCCGATTGGCCCCTTATATCGCGGCGCGCGGTTCTTGCAGCGCTTTCCTCCTTGATCGTGGCCGGTCCCACTGCAGCCGCGTCTGGGCAATCCCGCCCTGTCCGGTTTGGCGTGCTCGGATTTGGCACGGCCGCCTGGGAAGTCGACGTGGTCCAACGATATGGGCTGGACATTTCGCACGGCGTCTCTCTCGAGGTGCGGCGTCTTGCCAGCACGGAAGCCGGCAAGACCGCGTTGCTGGCCGGCAGCGTCGACGTCATCGTATCGGATTGGGTGTGGGTGACGCGCCAGCGCGCGGAAGGCGCCGATCTTGTTTTTGTTCCCTATTCGCGCGTGGTCGGCGCACTTGAGATACCCGCCGGTTCCCCCGTCCGCAGGCTAGCGGATTTCGATGGCAAACGGCTCGGGGTCGCGGGCGGCCCGCTCGACAAGAGCTGGATCTTGCTGCGTGCGCTTAACCTTCGACAGTCGGGACGCGACCTCGCCGCGAGCGTGCAGCCTGTATTCGGAGCGCCGCCTTTGCTCGAACAGGAATTCCTTGCAGGCCGGCTCGACGGGTTGCTGACATTCTGGAACTTCGCGGCCCAACTCGAAGCCGACGGAGCCCAGCGGTTGCTGAACGTTGGACAGATTCTGGAGGGGCTGGGCGTTTCCGGCGAGCTGCCGATGCTCGGCTATGTCTTCCATGAAGACTGGGCGCGTGCTGATCCTGCGGTTCTTACCGGTTTCCTGAAAACGGTCATGGCCGCAAAGTCGCTTCTTGCCACTTCCGACAGCGAATGGCACGCGCTGGCGCCGCAACTGGGAACAGATGATGTCCGGCTTCAGGCCGCCTTGCGCGACGCCTATCGGGATGGAATCCCCCGCCGCTTCGGCAGGAAGGAGCGCGACGACGCGGCGCGCCTGTTTTCAATTTTGGCCGATCTGGGCGGTGAAGCTCTGGTCGGCAAGGCGAAAGGCTTCGATCCCGGCATCTTTTGGAGCATACCCGCTTGAGACCGCATCCATGAGCAACAGCTTGGCCGCTTCCGCCAATGCCCAGCGATGGCAGAGCGTCGCGGCGCTGCTTGGTATGCTTCTGATCTGGCAGGCGGCGGCATCGGTGGTGGCCAGCCGGCTTTTGCCGAGCCCTTTGGAGGTCACCATCGTCCTCTTGCAAGAGGCGCTGCAGGGCGAACTCGCTTTTCACCTCGGCGTCTCGCTAACGCGAGTGATTGTGAGCCTTTCCGTCGCGATCGTGGTCGGCTCCGCGCTTGGCTATGCTGCCGGCCGCTCGCGTGATGCTGATCTTTGGTTGAAGCCATGGATCGTTCTGCTGCTCAACGTGCCGGCGCTGGTGACCGTCATCCTCATCTATGTCTGGCTCGGTCTGGTCGAGACCGCGCTCGTGTTCGCGGTCGCGCTCAACAAGATCCCCAATGTGGTAGTGACCATTCGCGAGGGCGCCAGCCGGCTGGACAAGGACCTCACGGAAATGGCCGAGGTCTATCGTTTCACCGGAACGAGGTCGCTGCGCTACATCGTGCTCCCGCAATTGGCACCGTTTTTCCTCGTCACCCTGCGCAGCGGACTGGCATTGACCTGGAAGATCGTGCTGCTCGCCGAATTGCTTGGCCGCTCCAACGGGGTTGGATTCCAGCTGCAGATCTATTTCCAGAACTTCGACGTGTCCCACATCCTGGCCTATGCCATAAGCTTCGGAGTGGTGATGCTGGCCATCGAGTACGGCCTGCTCGGGCCTCTGGAAGGCCGACTTGGCGTGTGGCGGCGTTGATGCTGACCATCAGGATAGAGATGAAGACCTTCGCTATTCCCGGCCAGGGCCAGGGTAGGACCGTGTTCCGGGACTTCGCTCTCGATGTGCCGCACGGCCAGGTTTGTGTGATCGCTGGGCCCTCGGGAGTTGGCAAATCGACGCTGCTCTCGATCGTCGCAGGCACCGACCGCGAATTCCGCGGCGTGGTGGAGGGACGCGCGCTTCCTGTCGGGATGATGTTCCAGACACCGCGTCTGCTCCCTTGGCTGACCGTCTTGCGCAATGTCGAACTCGTGATCCCCGGGCGGGAGCAGGAGGCATCGAGGTGGGTTGCCGCCGTAGGCCTTGAGGATCACGCAAACGAATATCCGCAGCGTCTCTCCGGAGGCATGGCCCGGCGCGTGGCGCTCGCCCGCGCGCTTGCCGTCGAGCCCGCGCTGTTGCTGCTCGACGAACCTTTCGCTTCGCTCGACGAGGCGACGGCGAACACGATGAGCCTCCTGCTGCGTGAAGTTTTCAACACCCGGCCGCCCACCGCGCTTATTGTCACGCACAATTTGGCCCAGGTCTCGTCGCTGGCCGACCGCTTCGTCGTTCTGGAAGGCTCGCCGGCAGCTATCGTGCGCGATGTCGGGATTGCCCGGGGTGGCGGACCGGCTTCACCGCGTGGGCCGGCCAGCTTGCAGGCAGGCGGAGCGGAATGAGACTGGTGCTGTCGATCGTGCTGCTCCTGTTGGCCGCTGCCCCCGGCTCCGCCGCACCGCAGGCCATGGTGGTCGGCTATATCGGCCAGGAGCGCACGCCACCCCTGCCTTTAGGACCGCTTGACCAGCCCGTCAGCGATGACGGCCTGCAGGGGGCCCGGCTGGGCATCGCCGATGACGGCGGCACCGGCCGCTTCCTCGGCCAGCATTTCCAGCTCGAAGAACGCGTGCTGAAGCCAGGCGAAGCGCCCACCGAAGCAATCGCCAGCCTTGCCGCGAGCGGCGTCACTTTCGTCGTGGCCGACCTCGATGCGGCCACGCTGAACCAGGCTCTCGCAGCACCCGGAGCAGACAAGATGCTGTTGTTCAACAGCCGTGCGCCGGACGATGCGCTCCGCCAGCAGCACTGCCGCAAGAACCTCCTGCATACCGTTCCAAGTCGCGCCATGCTCGCCGACGGCCTCGCGCAATATCTCATCTGGAAGCGTTGGCAGCACTGGTTTCTGCTGGTCGGCCCGCATCCTGCTGACGAGGCGCTGGCTGCAGCGTTGCGCCGCGCGGCGACACACTTCGGCGCCGAGATCGTCGTCGACAAGCCTTGGACGTTCCGGCCTGCCAATGGTCGTGCGGACACGGGACATGTCACGCTTCAGACCGAGATACCGGCCGCCACCCAGGTCGGCGATTACGACGTGCTGGTCGTCGCCGACGAGGCGGACGAGTTCGGCGCCTATCTCGAGGGCCGAACCGCGCTACCACGGCCGGTCGCCGGGACGCAGGGGATCGTGGCGACCGGCTGGAGCGCGGTCAACGAGGAATGGGGCGCAACGCAACTTCAAGACCGCTTCCGCAAGCAGGCCGGGCGCTGGATGACGGCTTACGACTACGCCGGTTGGCTCGCCGTGCGCAGCGTCGGAGAAGCGGCAACACGCCTGCGCAGCCTCGATGCTTCGGCGATCACGGCATATTTGCGCAGCGACGAATTCCTTCTCGCCGGCTTCAAGGGGCAGGGGCTCAGCTTCCGGTCATGGGACGGCCAGATGCGGCAGCCCATCCTGATAGCGGGGCCGCGGCTGCTCGTCTCCAGCTCACCGCAACCGGGTTTCCTGCATCAGCGCACGCCCCTCGACACGCTGGGCGTCGACCTCGAGGAGAGCGCATGCAGGTCGTGATCCCAATCCTGCTGTCGGTGTTGATTGTCGCCGGACCTGCCGCAGCGGAGACGATCTACGTATCGAACGAGCAGGACAACACAGTGGCGGTGGTGGAGGGCGCCGGCATGAGCCTCTCCACGGCCATCAACGTCGGAAGGCGCCCACGCGGCATGGCGCTTTCGGTCGACAAGAAGCTGCTCTTCGTGGCTGTGGGCGACGACAACCGGATCGACATTGTCGATCTCGCCAAACGGCAGGTGACCGGCCAGCTCCCCTCAGGAGTCGATCCGGAATTTTTTGTTGTGCATCCTGACGGCAAACGCCTGTTCGTCGCCAATGAGAATGACAATCTGGTCTCAGTCGTCGATATCGCGTCCGCCAAGGTGATCGGTACCGTTGACGTCGGGGTCGAACCCGAGGGTATGGCGGTCAGTGCCGACGGCCATTACGTTGCCTGCACCTCTGAGACCACCAGCATGGTGCACCTCATCGACGCCGGCACGCTCGACCTCGTAGACAACCTCCTGGTCGACACCCGTCCCCGCGCGGCGTCGTTCTCGCCGGATGGGAAGCAGCTTTGGGTGTCTTCCGAAATACGCGGAACCGTGACCGTCTTCGACGCTACGTCTCGTGCTGAGGCCGGCAAGGTCCAGTTCGAGGTTCCCGGTATCCGCCGCGAGGGCGTCCAGGCGGTAGGCATCGAAATGACCCGCGACGGCGCCACTGCCTATGTGGCGCTTGGTCCGGCCAACCGGATTGCCGAAGTCGATACCAGGACGCTGGCCGTGCGCCGCCTCTACCTCGTCGGCCAGCGCCCGTGGCATGTGGCGCTGTCGGATAACCAGAAGCGCCTGGTAAGCGCCAATGGCAATTCCGGGGACATCTCGTTCATCGATCTTGAAGACGAGGAGGTGGTGAAGTCGGTGCCGGTGGGACGCGGCCCCTGGGGAGTGGTGATCGGCCCATGAAGGCGCTGTCACTCGAAGGTCTCGGACACAGCTTCGGACAGCGGCGGGTTCTCGAAGCCGTGTCGTTCTCGGTCGCGGAAGGCAGAATGTGCATACTGCTCGGACGCAACGGCGCCGGCAAGACGACGTTGTTCTCGCTGGTCACCGGCCTCTATCATGCCCGATCCGGCCAGATCGATGTGTTCGGCCACTCCATGCGGGCCGATCCGGCCGCCGCACTTGCCCAGATGGGTGTTGTCTTCCAGCAGCAGACGCTCGACCTCGATCTCACCGCCGCCGAAAATCTGCGCTATCACGGCGCCCTGCACGGGCTGGCGGCCGGCGTCTGCGAAACGAGGTTGCGCGAAGAACTCGAACGGCTGGAGGTCCTTGACCGGTGCGACGAGCCGGTCCGTTCACTGTCGGGCGGTCAGCGGCGACGTGTCGAAATCGCGCGCGCCCTGATGCATCGGCCCCGCATCCTGCTGCTCGACGAGCCGACGACCGGGCTCGACGTGCCTGGGCGCCGGGCGATCGAGCAGCATGTGCGCGCGCTCTGCCGGGAACGAGGTATCGCCGTTCTCTGGGCAACGCATTTCCTGGAAGAGGTGTCGGCCGACGACGACCTGGTGGTGCTGCATAAGGGCAGGCTGCGTTGGGCTGGCGGGGCCGGCCGCGTCGCGGCGGATCTTGCGGTCGCCAGCATGGCCGATGCGTTCGATGTGCTGACGGAGGCGGCATGAAAAGGCGTCACGCGCTGCGGGCTATTACAGGCATACTGCGCCGGGAGATGCTGCGAACGCTGCGGCAGCGTGGCCGGCTGCTCTCGGCGATCATACGGCCGTTGGTCTGGCTCGCCATCTTCGCCGCCGGGTTCCGCTCGGTGCTTGGCCTGTCGATCACGCCGCCCTACCAGACCTACGTGCTCTACGAAGTCTATGTCGTCCCCGGACTGGCGGCCATGATGCTGCTCTTCCATGCCATGGCAAGTTCGCTGGCCATGGTCTACGACCGCGAGATGGGCAGCATGCGCCTGTTGCTGACGGCACCGCTTCCGCGCTGGTACCTGCTTGCCGCGCGGCTGCTTGCGAGCGTCATCGTCAGTCTGCCGCTGGTCTATCTGTTCCTGCTGATCGCGCGCTATTGGGACGTGCGCCCCCCAGTTCTAGGCTATCTGGCCGTGTTTCCGGCGCTCGTCCTGTCCGGCTTGATGCTCGGCGCGTTTGGGTTGCTGGTTTCGTCGATCTCGACGCAGATGGAGAACTTCGCCGGCGTGATGAACTTCGTCATCTTCCCGACCTTCTTCGCCTCGACGGCTCTCTATCCGATATGGCGACTCGCCGAGGCTGGGCCGGTGCTGGCAATGATCGCCGCATGGAACCCGTTCAGTTCGGCGGTCGAGCTGATACGCTTCGCCCTCTATCTGCGCTTCGATCCCGTTTCGGCTCTCGTCGTTCTCGCTTGCCTCGTCGGGTTTTTCCTTGGGGCAGTGGTCGGCTATGACCCCGGTCGTGGCTTGTGGTCCCGGCGCGGCGGCGAAGGCTAATCATCTGAGGGCATAGAGATAGGCGGCGATATCGCGCGCCTGCTGCTGCGTAATCCTTGTCGATGGCATCGCCGTGTGCGGATTGATCTCCCTGGCCTCTCGTACCCAGCGGATCAGGTTCTCGGGATTGTTAGCCAGCACCCCGCCGATAAAGACCCGGTCGGCAAGGCTGGAATCGAGGCGCGGACCAACCTGGCCTTGTGCCCCTGGCACGCCGGGGATTGTATGGCACCCCGAGCAGCCATTCGCGGTCATGATCGGAATGGCGCGCGCGCCCACGCCACCGGTCGCAACGTCCGATTCGTGGCGAACACGATCACGCCGGTCCGACCACAAGGTCGCCCCGGCGACGGCGGCGGTCAGCAGCAGGATGGCGGCGAGCGCGCCGCCGGTCATCCTAGCCAGGCCGGAGCCCATCGGTGGCCTCCCTGATTCCGCTCTTGCTTATCCAAAGGCCGGCGAGCAGCAAGGCGGCTCCGCCATAGATCAGGCCAGCCGGAACCCACATCACCAAGCCGGCGAGCTGCTGGTCCTCGATCGGGGTCAGTCCCCAGAGCGCCGCGCCAGCGGCATTCTGCGGATACCAGAGTTTGGGCGACAACAGCAGCAGCACGCCAAGTAGACCCGTGTGCAGCGAGGTGAAGAAGAGATGCATGACCGCGCTGCCATAGGCCTGCTGGCGGCCGGAACGCGGCAGAATCACCCACCAGAACAGCAGGGCTGTGCCGAGGAAGCTCGCATGCTGGGCATAGTGCAGGACGCCCTGCTGAAGCGCTGCCTCGAACAGTACGGGGACGTGCCAGATCCAGATCGCGATACCGTGGATGGCGGTTGCGTTGAGGGGACGGCTGGCAACGGCCCAGACCGCCTGGAGAAACTTGCCGTGCGTGAGCATTCCCGTTCCTCGGCGGAATGCGGCCGGCAATGCCCATATCAAGGCTGCGCCGGGGCAGGCGGCGACAAGGAGCGGCGCCGCCACCGCCATCAGCAGTTCATGCTCGATCATGTGGGCGGCAAACACCCGTTCGCCAAGCGCATGGATCGGGCTGACCAGCGCTCCCGTCAGTAGGCTCCAGCCGGCGACGAACAACAGAGCTTGTCGCGTCCGCTCGGGGCGGCCCCGGCTGCTGCGGCGCCACAGCCGGCTCGCTCCGATCGCATAGATGAGCGCGATTGTGGCCAGAGGGAGCGTGATGGGAAACGCAAGTGTCCATCCCGCTTCGGGCGCGCCGGCGCCATAGCAGATCGATGTTGAGAGGAAAGCCTCGAAGCTCATCGCAGGCACTCGTCAAGGATGAGCGCGGCGCTCCCCTGCATGACGATGACGAGGGCAAAAAGCAAAGCCGCAAGAATGCCGAGATCGGCGACGAATTGTTCGGTGCTGCGCGTGCGCTCCGGCTTGAAAGCCGCGCCCCCCTGCCGCTTTGCCCGCCAAGAAAGCATGCCGCCGAGAAGCGAAAGCAAGGCAAGCAGCAGTGCGATTGGAAGCACGACCGGGACCTGGCGATTGCATTGCCAGGGAACAAGCGCGTAATTCAGCTGCGTCGAAATTGCCCAAGCCGAGGGCCCCGACAGAAGGCCACCCCAGGACGTTCCCAATTGCAGCGCGCGCATCAGCCTAGCCTCGGTACCCAGTAGATGAGCAGGTAGATCGGGATCCAGGTGAGCACCACGAAATCCCAGTAGAAGACGTTATCGCCTACGTCGCCGAAGCGCCGGCCGCTGTAGCCATGGCGTGTGAACATCAGCACCGTCAGCACGATCGTGTCGCCGACATCGGTGATCAGGTGGGTGGTGTGCAGTCCAAGCAGCACCCAAAGCATCGAGCCGTACGCGTTCGTGTCCCAATAGATATTCAGCGCCGGGAACTCGAACCAGCGCACCACGAGCGGGGCGAGACCGAACAGCGACATCACCACCATGCCGATCCGCACCGGTACAATGGCGCAACGCTCGGCGTAGCGATTGAGAATGTGGTTCGGCACCAGGCTGGCGATCAGCAGGAGGGTGACGATCGTTCCCGGCCAATGGTTAGGCTCCGGGGCGCTCAGACGCCAGTTGGGCCACGACATTGCCAGGTAGAGATAGGCGCCGGCCGCCAGCGCGAAGCCCGTCCCCTCCAGCGCCATGAAGCCGAGCGTGCCCCACCAGGTCGGGCTGCGCGGACCATGTCCAAAGGTGGGAAGCCCGGAAAGGTCGGCGACGGGTCGCTGGTTCATTCCTCGTCCTCCGGATCGCCTTTGGGCCAGAACCAGCCGACCAGCGTGACCGCGATCGGCACGGCGCCCCACACGACCGCCCACGGCGTGAAGATCGAGTAGAGGAAAGTGCCGCCCACGGCGATCGCCGCAAGCAGGGGCCAGATTGACGGCGTCGCCGATTTCTCGCGGATGTCGGGATGGGCTTCCGCCACCGTCGAGATGAGCAACTCGCGCACGTCGACGCGCAGGCCGGTTGCGACGGGAAGCGCGTCTCGTTCGGCCCACAGCGGCTCAACGTTTGTCACGATCGGGATGCGTGTGAAATTATAGCTTGGAGGCGGCGAGGACGTTGCCCATTCCAGGGTGCCTGCATCCCAGGGATTGTCCCCGGCCGGTACGCCTTTCAATACGCCGTGCACGAGGTTGAAAGTGAACAGGACGAAGCTCAAGAAGAACAGCACCGCGCCGGCGCTGATGAGCAGGTTGATGTTGCCCCAGCCAAGCTCCGCCGGATAGGTGTAGACCCGGCGCGGCATTCCCCACAGGCCGACCAGATGCATCGGGAAGAAAGCCACGTTGAAGCCGATGAAGGCCAGCCAGAAATGCCAGCGTCCGAGACGTTCGCTCATCATGCGGCCGGTGATCTTGGGGAACCAGAAATAGGCCGCGCCCAGCAGCGGGAATACCGATCCGCCGATCAGCACGTAATGGAAGTGGGCAACGACGAAATAGGTGTCGTGCACCTGCAGGTCGAGCGGCACCGAGGCGAGCATGACGCCGCTGAGCCCGCCGATGACGAAGATGAAGAAGAAGCCGAAGACGAACAGCAGCGGCGTGCGGATCACCGGTCTGCCATCCCACAAAGTCGCCAGCCAGCAGAAGATCTGCAGGCCATTGGGTATGGCGATCAGCATGCTGGACGCCGTGAAGAAGCTCGCCCCCAACTTCGGCAATCCCGTCGCAAACATATGGTGCACCCAGAGGCCGAACGACAGGAAACCGACCGCGATCAACGAAAGGACCAGCCCGAGATGGCCGAACGTCGGTCGCCGGGCAAAAGCGGGAATGATCGAGGAGACCATGCCTGTCGCCGGCAGGAAGATGATGTAGACCTCGGGATGGCCGAAGAACCAGAACAGATGCTGGAACAGCAGGGCGTCGCCGCCCTCCGCCGGATTGAAAATGTGGGTTCCGACAAGCCGGTCGAGAATGAGGAAGGTCGAGGTGATCATGACTGCCGGCATCGCGAAGACCACGACGAACGAAGTGACCAGCAGTGCCCACACATAAAGCGGTATCTTGTCCAGCGACATGCCGGGTGCGCGTTGCTTGAACACGGTCACGATGGTGGCGACGGCGACCGCAAGCGAGGACACTTCGGTATAGGTGATCATTTGCGCCCAGACATCGGCGCGCTTGCCGGGAGAGAATTCGGGACCGGACAAAGGCACATAGGCGAACCAGCCGACGTCCGGTGCCATGTTGAGGAGGAATGAAACCCAGGCAAAGACGCCGCCCGAAAGATACACCCAATAGCCGAATGCATTGAGCCGCGGGAAGGCGATGTTGCGGGTGCCGACCATCAGCGGCACCAGATAGATCCCCGTTGCCTGCACGATAGGCACGGCGAACAGGAACATCATGGTGACGCCATGCATCGTGAACAGCTGGTTGTACAGGTCCGGCCCGATCAGCCCACGCTGCGGCCCTGAGAGTTGGATTCGCATGGCGACCGCGTTCAGTCCGCCAAGGCATAGGAAGATGAAGGCCGTGATCAGATAGCGCCTTGCGATCACCTTGTGGTCGACGCTCGACAGAGCGCCGATGATGCCGGGCGGCGTGCACCATGCCCGCGCCAGCCAGCGGTGCAGGCTGGCGTCGTCCATGCCGGTATCACGCGGTCCGTCATGCTCGGGAGCAACGTCGCCTTGCGTGGCGGTCCCCCGTTGCGGCAGGTCGCGTTCGCTCGTTAGATCCGCGCTGCTCATTTCAGACCCTCGAGATAGGCGACGATGGCGTTGAGTTCGTCGCCGTTGAGCTCCACCACCGGCATGTGGGAGCCGGGCTTCACGCCTTGCGGATCCGCTATCCAGGCCGCCAGATTGCCGCGGCTCATCATCAAGGTACCGGCAGCGATGGTTTGCCGGCTGGCCACATGCGTGAGATCAGGCGCGACGGTTCCTCCCGCTGGAGTGCCGCCGATCCTGTGGCACATCACGCAGGGGCGCTTGAGGAACAGGTCCGCGCCATTTTTGGCCTCCCCATTCGTCGGGGGCCCAGCCGGCTGCAACTGGTCGTTCCACCAGGCGTCGAACTTTGCCCGCGGCTCGGCGATGATGAAGGTGCCCATATTAGCATGCTGTGCACCGCAGAACTCAGCGCACTGGCCGCGATAGACGCCGGGCTTGTCGGCCCTGATATCAAGTACATTGATATGACCGGGGATGAGGTCGAGCTTGCCGGCCAAACTCGGGATCCAGAACGAGTGGATAACATCGGTCGAGGTCAGCAGAAGCCGCACGGGCTCCCCGGCGGGAATGTGGATCTCGTTAGCCGTGGTCAGGATGCGGCTCGGCGTGGCATCTTCGTAGCGCACCTCCCACCACCATTGGTGGCCGGTAACGCGAATGGTGAGCGCAGCGTCCGAGCCGATCGCCGCTAGCGTCCTGTTGGCGAAGAAGCTCAGCAAGGTCAGCCCGACCACGATCGCGGCAGTCAGCCCGACGGCGATCACGACGACCCGCAACTTGCGATGGTCGGCGCCCGCGTCGAGCGCGAGCGGCTCGGAACGTGTGCGAGGCCGCATCAACAGCGGCGCGGCAAGCGCGATCATCACCAGGACCCAGATCACTGCGCAAAGCGCGGTGAAAAACCAAATGAGCCATGCCAGCTCACTGGCAGCGGGACCTTTCGGATCGAGCGCTGATTGCCATCCCGAGCATCCCTGCAGAAACAAGACGCAGGTCGTGCCGAACCCGGTCGACGCAAGGCGTTTCACGGTGATTTCCCCAGTGTGGCGGCGTCCGGCAGGCGGTTTTCCGACGGATGTGGCATCATGTCGTCATTGCGCTGCGGGGCGGCGGACGAGGGCGCATTGCCGCTCAGCGAGCGGACAAAGGCGGCAAGCTCCCAAATCTGGTCATCGGGGATCTTGTCGCGGAAGCTCGGCATGCCTTTTGGCCGACCATCGCGGATCGTAGCGTGGATGCTTTCGATCGAGCTGCCGTAAAGCCACTTCTGGTCCATCAAAGCCGGCCCCATGCCGCCGCCGCCATTGGCATGACAGCCTGAACAGTTGAACCAGCTGAACAGCCGCTTGCCTTCGCTGAGGTGGAAGGCGTTGGCCTCGAAACTCGCCGCCTTGTTATCGCTGGCGGAAGCCCGCTGTCCGCCGGGTTCCAATGTCGTCACAGGCGTCGGCTGCTCGCCCGATCCGAGCGAATTTTGCGGGCGCGTGTCCCGCTCCTCGCGCTGGCATGCCGCAAGCGTCAGGAGCGCAAACAGGAGCATGGCGGCGCCCGGCCTCATCGCACTGGACTCCCCGAGCCGTCGAGCCGCGGCACGCCATATTGCGACAGCAATGCGTCGATCTCGGCCTTGTGCCTGGCCAGCGCGCTATTCACATCGCCACGTAGCACATCGTCCTCGCGCCTAACGCCCATCGAGATGTCGTAGATCATGGGCAACTGCGGTCCGTCGATGCGAGGGGTGACCGGCGTGATGCGCAGCGGCACTTTCTGCTTCTGGGCGAAGTAGCCGGCGAGCGGGCCCCAGACGACGGCAAGATCGATCTCGCCGGTCGCCACCGCTTCAACGATGCGCGCTGGGGGGTTGGGTGCGGAGTAGTCGCCATAGACCGGGTAGCCGACGAGGTGCCCGACGATGCCACGGCGGCCAAGCGCCTGAACGGGGGGCGAATTGGCCCCGTCGTCGCCGATGAGTTGCACGCCGATCCGCATAGCGCGCAGTTGCGGATCGTTGAAGGACGCCACATCCGGACCGTCCTGGCGGGTGACGAAAACATAGGATGAGCGATAATAGGGTGTGGTGGTGCGCAGCATTTCGAGGTTGGCAGGCGTGCCTGGTACGAGATCGCAAAGGCCGGCTTTCAGCGTGTTGCGCACGAAGCCGCGGCGCTGCGCCCACCAGGTGTAGGTCAGCTTGGCACCGAGATCGGCGGCCACGATCTCAACGATCCTGTTCTCGAAACCCTGACCGGCCGCGTTGGAAAATGGCATGTTGTTCGGATCAGCGCAGACCCTCAGTTCACGGGCATTGGCTGCCACCGGCAAGAACAGCAAGGCGAGCGCGGCCATGCCGAGCGCCAGGCGCGCGGCCCAGTGTTCAGGGCAGCCGGAACACATAAAGCGTGCCTCCCGCCGTTGTGGCCTCCTTGAGGTCCTTCATCGCGTTGACGAAACCGAGCGCGGCGGTGGCGTCGCGCGGATCGAGATCGCCCGATACGATCGCGCCGGCCCAGCCGCCGACACCCGACAGGATCGCTACATATTGACGTCCGTCGGGACCGCGATATGTGATGGGCTGGCCAATGATGCCGGACGCCGTCTTGAACTGCCAAAGCAGATCGCCAGTCTTGGCGCTGACCGCCTTGAACCAACCTTCCATTGTCCCGTAGAAGACGACATCGCCGGCCGTCACGACCGCGCCGCTCCACACCGGGAAGTTCTCCTTGAGGCTCCAGGCGGGCTTCTGCGCAGCGATGTCCCAGGCGGTGAAGGCGCCCCGGTTGCCACCGGGCCCAGGGATCATGCGCACGTTCATGCCGACATAGGGGGTGCCGGCGATGTAGTTCACCTCGACGCCTTCTTCGTCCATGCACAGATTGTTATGCGGAATATAGAGCAGCCCGGTCTTCGGCGAGAAGGCGGAAGGCTGCCAGTCCTTGAGCCCCGACGCGGTTGGGCAGATGTCGCGGACGACTTTGCCGGTCCCGGTCTTCTTGTCCGGGTTTTCGATCAGACGGCCGCTCTTGAGATCGACACCCTTGCTGGAATTGACAGGGCCGAAAGGTTTCGCGGACAGCACTTCGCCCGTGGTCCGGTCGAGGATGTAGAGGTAGCCGTTGCGTTCAGGCCGGACCAGCACCTTGCGCGGCTTGCCCTGCCAGTTCATGTCGAGCAGGACCTGCTCGTTGATCCCATCATAGTCGTGGAGGTCGTGCGGGCTCCACTGATAGAACCATTTCGCCGCGCCGGTATCGGGATCGCGGGCGAAGATGCCTGACGTCCATTTGTTGTCACCGGGCCGCAGATCGGGGTTCCACGGTCCAGGATTGCCGGTGCCGTGGAAGATCAGGTTGAGATCCGGATCGTAGGAAATCCAGCCCCACATGTTGCCGCCGCCGATCTTCCAGGCTTCCGGCGGCCATGTTGTGACGCCAAGGTCCTTGCCCTTGTCCATGTCGTAGTGCGGCTTGAAGTCCGGGCCGATAAGCACGTCCTTGTCCGGCCCGGTGCCGTAGGCCGTCCAGACGACGTGACCGTCGCCGGCGTCGAGCGCCTTGACCCAGCCGCGGACGCCCATCTCGCCGCCTGAATTGCCGACCAGCACTTTGCCTTTCACCACCAAGGGCGCCATGGTGATGGTCTCGCCGATGTTGATGTTGCCGATATGGGCGTTCCAGATCGGCTGACCGGTGTTCGCGTCGAGCGCGATGGTGTGCCCGTCCAGTGTGTTGAAGAAGATGCGTCCGTTCGCGAAAGCGGCGCCGCGATTGACGACATCGCAACAGGCAACCCCTTGCGCCGCCGGCTCGGGATTGGGTTCGAACTTCCATTTCATCGGCGCACCCGGCTTGGTGAGATCAAGCGCGTAGACGATGTTGGGGAAGGGGCTCACGATGTACATCGTGCCGCCGACGACCAACGGCGCCGCTTCCTGGCCCTTATTGACGCCGGTCGAGAAGGTGAAGGCCACCTGCAGGTTCTTGGCGTTGCCTTCGTTGATTTCCGTGAGCTCGCTGTAGCGGGTCGACGCGTAGTTCTTGGCGGGCATCGTCCACTGCCCGTCGTCAGGTGGCGCAGCGGAAGGCGGCGGCGAGATCGCCGGCGTTGGCGGAGCTTCCGAAGCGGCCATCAGTAAGGGAGTGGACACCAGCAGCAGCATCGCAAAGATGCTCGCAAGACATTTTCTGGGTGCCGCCGAGCGGTTGGCGCATACCGCGACAACGCAGGGCGCGACAGGTTGGGCTGTTCGCTTCATTTCGGCGTCGAGCCTCCGACGCCAGAACCAAGTTCGGCCGCGACATCGGCCTCATGCCCGGCACAAAGCGGGTGGCCCCACCCGGAGGCGCTTTTGCCACCGGGATCGAGATCATAGATAATGGCATCCTTGCGATTGGGATTGACGCCCGCCGGAACTTTGTCGAGGCCGAGCGCCGCGCGAACGCGCCAGGCGACATTGTGGTCGGCGCAGGAGGAATCGCCACTGACGCCAAGTGCACCGACGACCGTTTTGCCGTCGTATAGAGCCAAGCCTCCGCCAAACACGACAATGCCGCCGATCGGCTTGCCTAGCAGCGGATCTTGGGCGCTACCGAAAGTCTTGGCATCCCCGGCATAGGCTGCCGCCTGGTTGACGGGATTGGTGGCCTGCAGACCGAACAGCGGCCCACCCGGCTGCACCCCTGCATAGAGGTTGGCGGTCGAGAGCGCCATGTTCGCCAAGCTGAGCCCATTGGCTGTATTCGCCTTCTCGGCGGCGATGAGCCGGCTGCCCGGCCATTGCGCATCGACGGCAGGTCCACTGAAGGCGACGGCGCAGACCGTCCCGTCGCGGGCGACGACGGCCGCCCATTCATTGGTCTCGAAGCCGCCATTCGCCGGGCCCCCGCTTGCCTTGACATTGGTCTTCAAGGCTGCGAGCAGCTTCTCGTGGTCGGCTGGGCACGGCGCTTGGGCTCGCGCAGGGTTTTGTGCCAGCCCGACAATGGTCAGGATCAAGAGGCACAGAGATGGTAAGGGAAACTGGCGACGGTCCATGGCTCCTCGAAACACCTTCTGCATGGGAGTTGATCCGCTCTTGGGCACCGAACGAACAAGGAGCTGCTTTGTTCCTGATGCGTGGAGCGACAGTGTTGCAGGCATTAGGCGCGCGAAGCAGCCGGGGCTGGCCTGCCCTTGAGTGGTCTGCCAATGCAGGTGCCCTCAGCGCTCTTGGTGAGAGCATATCTTTCCTCTTCTGCAGCCCGCCAGTGACCGGAAGAGCCGGCTTGACCGCCGGACTCTGATGATCGCAGCCAAGGAACAAGCAGAACTGCCCTGCGTTGGACAGCCAATGGAGCAGCTTCGATCAGATTTGGCCGCGATGGTTCAGCCTGGTTACTGGTTGGCCGTCGTGCTTTTGTTGATCCCTTACGCAGTGGGCGTTTTCTTGCTGGTCAGGACGTGCCATTGCCTTTGACTTGACCCGCCGGCCTTGAATTGTGAGCGCCAGGGCAACAGGTGCAGCCCCGCTATTGACGGAATTCGGCGCAGTTTCGTGTTGGTGTTCGCGTGACGAGCTGTGTGGGGCCTTCGTGACGCGCTATCGGCACCTGATCCGAAGAGCCACCTCCAGTCTCTTGAGGAGTCTCTGTCACATCGTGCGGATTTGTCGAGGTAAGCTGCGTCCTGCTGGCGCTATGCCGCCTGTGCAGGCTCATTGAGGTCGAAATCGACAATCTGGCCTCGGCTGACCGCAGCTCTTGCAATGAGCGTGGCCAGTTCATAATCAGAAGCGAGGCAACCCCGGAAAACTGTGCGTATCGCGACGACGGCCGCCGATACCGAAAGCGGCCAAGGTTTGCCTCTCCTGCACTCAATATAGTGCTGGATAAGATAGTCCAGATCGCGGTGCTTTTGGCTCATCTCAGCCTCCTTTCCTCGCGAATGTACGGGAACAGAACTAGCCCGCACTTAGATTTGTTAATGGCTATAAATTTTTGCCCAGCCAAGGTGCTCGGCCACGGGCAAGCTCGATCCTCTGATCGGAACCTCACATCTCTGCTGGCTTCCGGGTTGTGCCTTCAGCGCGACGTAATCGCCCCACTATTCAAGGAACGGCTGCCCTGCTCCAACAGACGTCGTCACCAGACGCGCCAGCCCCGACGGCAACTTTCGGACTGCCCCGTGGGAACACAGCGTCGCTCCGCTGGTTTGGTCGCGGACGATGCCAGTGATCCGAAAGAGAATGTCAATGCCTTCTGCCACGGCTGCAACTGCTTGGAGCGCCTCATCCAGCGTCGGCTCCTATCTATGACCGATGGGCTCGCATCACTGGCAAAAGCGATCGGCCGCGGTAGCGCGATCCTGTTTGTCGGAGCGGGTGTGTCGATCAGCGTTGGGCTTCCATCCTGGGAAAAGCTGATCGAGCAGATGGCAAAAGAACTTGGGATCGATGAGGAATTTTCGATGCGGCGCGACCGTTTTCAAACTCTGGCCGAGTACTATCGGATTAGGCATGGCAGCATCGGACCACTGCGCAGCTGGATGGACAGGAACTGGTCGGTCGCCAGGGACCGCATTGAGACATCGGAGTTGCATCGCCTCATTGTGATGCTCAATTTCCCCATTATCTATACCACGAACTACGACCGGAACCTGGAACTGGCTTTCGAAATATACGGTCAGCGATACGTCAAAGTGGCCAATGCACGAGATGTAGCGCAAGCCCGGCAGGGGGTCACCCACATCGTGAAATTCCATGGCGACTTCGACGATGATTCGTCGCTTGTCCTGACCGAAACGGACTACCTCGATCGGCTTTCCTTTAATTCCCCACTGGATGTGCGGTTTCGTGCGGATGCACTTGGTAGCACGATCCTCTTCATAGGCTATAGCCTTTCCGACCCGAATATCCGGTTGCTGTTGCACCGCCTTTGGCAAACCTGGCATCGATCCGGCTATGAAAAAGATCGTCCTCCCTCGTTCATCTTCATGGCCAGCCGAAACCCCGTGGAGGAGGCGGTGCTTGGACACTGGGGCATTTCGGCGGTCGTCGGCGAGGTCGATGATCCGCAGGCTGCCCTAGTGAACTTTCTCAGGCAGCTGGTGGAGGCGGTCGGGGAGGAGGCGAAATTTGGACGGGCGGACCCCGGTGGAACGATGTCCGCCCGGCAGACGAATGGAGCCACCGGCTCGGGGGGAAGTTAGGCGGGCCTCTTGAACGAGCCGCGAGAGGCAGAGAATTCCGTCCGAAATTTCAACATCAATTTCGGTCCGCAGCATCGAAAGCATCAAACCGGCATTTCGTATCTGGCACTGGTTTTGCAGGATCAGGAGAGCTCCGAGGTCAAAGCCAGGCAACATTCAATCCATAATTTGGTGGTGCGAAACGGCTATCCCACCGTCTTGCCGCCCTCCACCCGACCGGACCTGCGCGCCCCCAAATGTTAGCTGGCCAATTGCGGAACCTTTGGCAGCGCGCGACCTTTTCCATAGTCGAGACCAGAGGAGGAACGAGTGGCAAATCTTGGAAGACTTGCGATCGCTATGCTGGGAGTCCTGGCTTATCAAAACCGCGACAAGATCGCAGAGATGATCCGTGGGGCGGGAGAGCGCGATCCAAACAATCCGCAAGGTGGGATTTTGGACCAGGTGTCCAAGGGCGTTTCCGGTACAGCGCTCGGCGATCTTCTCGACCGTTTTAGAAATGCAGGTGCAGGCGCGAAAGTGGACTCTTGGGTTGGCACCGGGCCGAACGAGCCGATCGAGCCTCACGAGGTGGAAAGGGCCATTGACGTGCAGACGCTGGAAGCTCTTTCGAGGCAGACTGGCCTTTCGCGCGAGGAGCTGATTGCGAGGATCACCAGGGATCTGCCGGATGCCATTAACCAGATCACCCCAAACGGCAACCTGCCAGCTGATCACCAAACGAATGCCTCGGGCGAGCCGACGCTGCTCGATGACGTGCCTTTCCGGCCGACGCAAAGCTAATCAGAGATGGTGGAGGCGGACTTGAAAGGGCAGTGCGCTATCGAGGAGATCGGATCGAGCGAGCAAGGCCAGCCGCCAAGCTATGGACAAGCGAGCAGCCTATTGTGGATCGTCAGACTGCGAATGCAATTGCTGAGCTCGACTTGTTGGCCGTTCTGCTTGATTCACGATGGCGCCTCCCGGCAACGCCAATTCGGTTTGGATTGGATGCCTTAGTGGGCCTAGTGCCAGTACTAGGGGATGCAGCAACCGGTCGGAACCGACGCGGCTGTACCGATCTGTGTTGCTATCGCTGCGCTGGTCGCCCTCTTCACCTTGGCGCAACCGTGAAGGAGTACGCGACAGGAACCCCCTCATGAATCACATCCTCTTTCTGACGGCCGACTTCCTTTCGCGCCCACCTGGCTTTTATGTCATGGTTGTAGCGATGGTGCTGTGTACCGCGCTGGTGTCCTGACGAATGCAGTTACCTAGCCCGTCGGTAGCGGCCATCGTGATCACCGGAGTTGTGCTCATTCAAGGCTATCGGGACACCGCCGCCCTTCATGCCAAGCTCGATGAGATCGTCGTTTCGTTGAAAGAGACCAGAAACGATGTTGTCGGGTTAGAGCACGCCGAACCCGAGGAGATCCGGGCAAAGCGAGTGATGCTCGAAGAGGAAGCGACTCAATCGAACGTGCTGCCCCTATCCCGGGACGCGTCCAAGAAGGATCGAACTCGTTCATAGCAGCGTCGCGGTACATGGGCTAATGGCCTTCTCCGCTTTCGCGGGGCAGTCGCAATCGTCAGCGCCGTCAAAGTGACACGCTGCGCCGTCTCCAGCATTGAACGGCTAGCGCGGGAGGTTCGGTTAGAGTTTCAGCTTAGCCCTTAACGCATCGATGCGCTTGGATGCCTCGGCCTTACTAAGCCCTTGTTCGAAGCTCGCGGCGTCATCGGCCTGCTCACTCAGGGTCTTCAAGTATGAGGCTTGCGATGGCGTCATTGGATCGTCTCCACTAACCCATTCATCAGGGTCCTTGTCGATATTGGCTGAAACATCAGCATTGTCGTTTAGGTTCTGCATTTGAGGTCTCCTGTCTGAGCAGGAGAGAATGTCTCTGATCTCTTTTTGTTCCGTAAGGGAATTGTCACGAGCCGCGGTTCATCGACCCCCGTCGACAAGATTGCCAGCCCTGAGGGGCGCGCTGGATGGGCGGCGATCAATCCATGCATTCATCGACGGCGTCGGCAATTCCTACCCGCGCTTCCGCAAGCCTCATTGGCAGCGGGGTGCTCGGCCTGATTGGGGCCACGGAGACTTGCGATTTCACGCAACCAAGTCAGTTTGCCGGCATTAATATCAGGAACGCGCCGGAGGAGGTCTATGCTACACTATAGCGTGCCCCGGGAATTTGAGATCGGTGACGAGGTCACCTTGACGGGTACGGTTAGCACGATGCTGCCTAGCGGACGCGCCAAAGTAAACATTCCATCGTATGACCGACCCTATTCGGTTGACCCTCCACCTAAAACCCGCGCTGGAGATAAGGTCGTTCTTGTTGGAGACATCATCCGCATCGATCGCAAAGCCGACAAGTTGACGGTGCGGACTGACTGCGGCGGCGTGATCACCGTCGGACGCTCGGCGATTACCAGGCTGAGAAAGCACCGGTCTTCACCCCCCTGACGCTCACCGCCGGAGCGCGCCCACAATGGTCTGCGGCGCAACTCGACAGGTGGTTAACAGTGAGCGGCGCTTCTGCCGAACCGGTGAACGCGTGGTCGGCATGCCGTGAAGGCGGGATATCGGAATGGGGAGGAAGTTGACAGCATTTGCGGTCATGGTCGATGCTGTCGCCAACCTCGTCTATGCGAGACGCTCACTAAGATCGCCATTTCTGAATCGGTACAGCCCGTCGCCCCAATCAGCGACCTACCAGCACTTTGGTCAGTTATAGACCTTGATGATCTTGCGGGTGCCCGGGTCCACGAGAACTGTCCGGTTGTGGACCACGACATAGCGGTACTTGACGTTGGGAACTTCGCGAAGCTCGACGGTGTCGGGAAGCGCGGCGCCGACGCTGAGTTCGACCCCGGGGACTTCCACGGACGCGAGGGGCTGCTTGTGCACGTACTCCTGAATGACCGTGTCCTGTTCAGGCGCGATAACGACGTCCTGGGCTGCAGCGATGCCGACACCGGCAAGGAGCAGAAACGAAGCAGCGGCGGCGGTGAAATGCATTCTCATGTGACAGCCTTCCTGTGAGCTCGGGCATAATCGCCCTGGACCGAACGTGTCCGAATCCGAAACGTTCCGAGCCCGTACCTAGGTCCGATTTGCATCCCGGACTTTGGGCTTGGAATGATGCTGAAAAGGTCTGCGTTCAGCAAAATCGAGGAACCATGACCGGCGCCGTTGACCGCCGCAAATTTGGAGAAAGCGTCATGGAAAAAAGTATTGGCCAGGCACGCTGGTTGCTGGCACCGGTCTTCGCGATGGCGATTACTCTCCTGGCAATCGGCGTAGCTCTTGGATGACGAGGGCGGCCAACGGGATCCGCGCAGCTATGTCCCTTCCTGCGCCGGATAGGGCTCGCCCGCTGCTCGCAAGTGTGGCGTGCGAGCCCTCTAATCAGCACTCATCGAGGCGACCAACACGATTTCTGGAGGGTGGCTTACTTCGACCCGGAAACCGCTCCGTGCGGTTGAGCGCGGCATCGGATGAGCACGGGCCTGACTCTTTGTACGCGAACTTCGCTTGGTACATCATAAGTTAGCGACACATCGTGCGCTGTGCCGCATAAAACGCGAGGGCAGCGGGCAATGCTCCGCTGCTTGGGAGACCATCGCACTCTCGCTCGTTTGGAGACGCTTGATGCTTGACCGACCCATTCGCACGGACACCTTCTACCCCAATGATCTGGATACGCTCCGTGCGGTCTTCGACGCGATGTGTCAGGAGTTTGACGTTCTCCCGGACACCGCGGCAGCACATTTTATCGCGAGAGAGCTGATCAGGCTTTTCCAGACCGGGATGACGGAACCGGCCATGCTGATGATTGCCGTGCGCGCGCGTTGGCAGGGCGATTGGAAAACGGAAGCCATCAACGCTGCCTGACGTTGACGGTCAGGTGCGCACAATCGCTCTGAAGCCCGGATTTCTCAATAGCCGGGCCGCCAGTCAAGTTCGATCCACGAACAATCCAGATAGTTCACCACCAGGCATGACAGCCACGCCAGTCACCCGAACGCCGAGGCCGAAGATGTGCTGATCGTCGGAGGCGGGCCCGGGGGACTGACCGCGGCCCAGTATCTTGCCCGCTTCCGCCATCGCGTGCTGGTGGTCGATGCCGGCGATCCCCGTGCCGCCCTGATCCCGAGGAGCCATAATTGTCCGGGCTTTCCAGAAGGGATAAGTGGCCCCGATCTTCTGGATCGGCTCCGACGTCACGCGAGCTTGTACGGAGCAACCGTGATGCAGGGGCAAGTCTTTTCGCTGGCCTCTGGCGACGGAGGCTTTGACGCTGAGACCTCGATCGGCACAATCCGGGCGCGTAAGGTCTTCCTGTCGACCGGAATTATCGACACGACACCCGTCTTGCCTCGCATGGCGGAGGCAATTGCCGCAGGTGTCGTTCGGCTTTGCCCGGTGTGCGACGCATACGAGGTTATCGACCGGAAGATAGCGGTCGTCGGGCAGGGCGACAGAGCCTTGCACGAGGCCATTTTCCTTAGCCGCTTCACGCCACACGTAACGATGCTGGGGACCCACGCATCGGACTTTTCAACCAGCACGCGCCGCGCGGCCGGCGAAAGAGGGATACTCATCCGTCACACTCTCGACAAGCTCAGCCAGGCTGCTGACGGGTGTGCGGCGATTTTGCAAGACGGAACGACATGCCGCTTCGATGCAGTCTATGCGGCATTGGGCTGCAAGGTGCGCTCCCAACTCGCCCTGGGCCTCGGCGCGAGATGTTGCGCGGAGGGCTACATCACGGTCGATGAGCACCAGCAGTCGTCCGTCGACGGCATGTACGCGATCGGTGACGTTGTAAAAGCGTTGAACCAGATAGCCGTCGCGTTTGGACAGGCTGCCATTGCCGCGTCTCATGCCCAGAGAGCTTACCGCCTGAGCCATTTTCAGCCGGCTACAAAGCATTGTCTTTGTCTGGCGGAACAAGCTGTCGTCCCGAAGGTTCGACACGGCGGGCAACCGAGCAAGACACTTCCTGGCAGGCATTGGCATGGCGTTCGACAGAGATGGACCGAAGCTCTCGACCGTGCTGCTTGTCGCCGCGTTGGCGGCACTTGCCGGATACAACCACGTCCGCGCCAAGCGTGCGCTTGCCGGCCGGGCGCAGGGGCGTGTGTTGGAGATTGACGGTATACGCTTGCATTTTCTCGAAGCCGGCACTGGCATGCCGCTCATTCTGTTGCATGGAAACGGATCCATGGCGCAGGATTTCAAGTCGAGTGGCATCTTCGATCAGGCGGCAAAGACCTATCGGGTGTTCGCATTTGATCGACCGGGCTTCGGGCGAAGCACACGGGCGCGGGGCCGGCGGTGGTCTGCCCGCGACCAAGCCGATCTCATACATGCCGCCGCCGGCAGGCTGGGCATCGAGAAATATCTGGTGCTTGGGCATTCGTGGGGCGCTTGGATAGCCCTCGAACTGGCGCGCAGGCATTCTCCTTCGATTGCCGGTATCGTGCTGGTTTCCGGCTATTATTATCCGCCCCCGCGGCTTGATCTTGCACTGGCCGCACTTCCGGCTTTGCCGGTCGCCGGCACAGCGTTTCGCCACACCTTGCTGCCGTCGCTTGTGAGGCTTGCCTGGCCGTGGGCGATGCAGAAGATCTTTCACCCGGCGGTTGTCGCTGCCGACTTCGCCGCTCGCGCAAAAGAGGTCGCCAGCCGCCCGTCCCAACTGCGCGCCGTGTGCTCGGAGTCGGCATCAATGCTGGCCGCGGCCCTGCTGACGAAGGCCAGCTACAGGGATATTGCCGTGCCGACCGGCATCGTGGCCGCCTCTGGAGACCGGTTGTTCGACGCGGAGCGGGAAGCACGACGCCTGCATGCGGAGGTCAGCGGGTCCCTCCTCAACGTCGTTGCGGGCGCCGGCCATATGGTTCACCAGAGCGCCCCTCAGGCGGTGGTGGCCATGGTCCACGCGATTGCAGGACGGCACTCCTCGTTTCAAGGGGCCGTCGGCCGCGACCTAGGCCAGCCGACAAGTTCGGTCTCGCCCGAGCTACCAGCCGGCGATGAGGGCCAGCAGATGATATCCCCGCCAAACCGGGCTTTAAAGAAATGAACGATCAACATCCCGCCGACATACAGTCGGTCCTTCACCAGAACATCCAGGCCCTGATCGACCACAGGCGACAGCAGGAGGAGGACCAAAGCCTTCAGGCGCGAATTGCTGGCGCCATTTCGCGCTTCGCGGGAAGTATGGCCTTTGTCTATTTGCATCTCGCAATTCTCGTCGCCTGGATTCTTGCCAACCTTGACGCGATACCCGCCATCCCAGCTTGGGACCCAACTTTTGTGATCCTGGCCATGGTCGCCTCGGTCGAGGCAATCTTCCTGTCCACTTTCGTGCTGATCAACCAAAACAGAATGGCCGAACACAGCGAGCGCCGAGCGGAACTGGACCTCCAGATCAGCCTTCTCAACGAGCACGAAACCACGCGGCTCATCGAAATGGTGGCCGCCTTGACAGGCCGTCTGAATGTCTCGACGCCGGCCGATGAGGAGCTGCCGCAACTGGCCGAGAATGTCGATCCCCGGCAGGTGATGACGCAAATCCAGCAAGCTTCCGCAGATCAGGAGAAATCTTGAGCAAACAAGATGCACACGTCGAGCGGGCCGCCGCCGAGACTGAAGGAGCTTACCCCGAGGAACATTTACCGCTGCTCAATGTTTGGTTGCAGGCCTACAATCCTCCCTCATTGTCTTGGCCTCAAGGCTGTCAAAGCAGCTTCGGCCCGTCTCGGTTTTGTCCGAGGCGGGCCTTCATCACTACGCTTGGATGTCGCGGTGGCGTAACGCTTCGGAGTCACCCACCGCCGGTATCAGACGGAACCAAGTTGACGCCGAGGTAGCGGTGGGCGACCTGGGGATATTCCGGTGAACGATGGCGCCGTTCTGATCGTCGAAGATGAGCCGATGATACTGCTCGACCTCGAGTCAGGGTTGGAGGAGGCTTGGTTCCAGTTCGTCGGCGGTCGAAATGCTGCCCAGGCGCTGGCGGCTTTCGACCCGATCCAGGCCACGTCGGCCCTTCCGGAGGCGGGCCACGCGGGAGTTGAGATGCGATGCATAGGGACGCCTATACCCCATCAGAACTTGCCGTACTGAGCCGCGTCCTGGCACGCAGCAATATCAAAAACGAAACCGAAACCGAGAGAGAACGGCGTGCATCGCGCATCCTTGCTTATTATCAAGCCGGGATTACGGACGAGAACGAACTTGAACAGCTTTCTCGGCAGCCGCTGGGAAGGTGACGACTAATCTTCCGTCTTCAGAGCTTCCGCCTCGTCTCTGAGCTTCGGCCAATCGGCCCCATGCCTGCGAAAAAGCCTTCGCGCCTGCTTGGGATCGATCTCCGTGAGCTCAACCAGGTGTTCAACCTCAAGTTCCTGGCCTTTTGCCACTCGGCCCGCTTCGTTTGCTGCCCGTTGCATTGCACTATCCGCTGCTGAGATAAACTAACGATCACTGCAAGTTGCAGTTCCGGGGCCTCCGAGAAGAATACTCCGCCGCGACCGGGTGCCTGTCGGAATTCCCTCGTGCGAGCAAGCATGCACTCATTCGTCGAGCCTGCGGTCGAGTTCGTCGAGCAATGACCGATGTTCGCGGGGCATGTCCGCATCTGTCGGCAGATCCAGCAACTGCCGAAGCTGGCGACGGCTGGCGTCCGAGGAAATCCACTGACGTATGAGACGGGCTATGGCCCTCTGTTGCGCCTTGCCGATTTCTTCCATGTTGGGAACCGATTGTCATGTCTTGCTCCAAGCTGATATCGGGCCCCGTCAGCTGACAAGTCCTGCGTGCGAAGCAGGGCATTGTCGCTCGGCACATAAACCAAATTAATCGCTCACCGACTTTGATGCACTTACATAGATTAAAGCGCCCGCCGACTTGCGCCGATCTACTCCGTGATCAAGCCCGAACCATCTTCCCGGCGTCACAGCATTCGACGTCTTGTCGCTGGATGCCGTCCGATGGGCATGGTTAGCTTGTGGGCGGGGCCTAATCCGGCAGGCGGCAAACTAAAGCAACTTTGTTCGTGGCGCCGTTGCCACGTTCCTGTTGCAGAGATTTTCGGGAGCAACCGGATGCCGTCGCAAGGGCGCAGCCGCCGGCGTGAAAACCGTACGAATTCATCTCATCATTTTGATATCAAGTGATAGACTTAGTCGCAGGACTTTTTTCCCATTCTCATCACGCACCTCGACAAACAATTGCTGCCCGTCGATGCTTTTCAGTTCGTCTCTCGAGAGGTCGACGAGGCCCTCGAATCCGACACGGCGCACCTCTTCGATACCAGCGCACTCCACACCTATCTCATCCTGCAAGACCAGATCGCGATCACCGCTGTCAAAGAAAAATCGTGCCATCGAAGAGTTCCCGTCACCACTAATCTGCGGGGTTCTTTTGGTGCAGGTAGGTTGTGTCGAAATCTCCTGCCCGCTTGAGGCCGGCCCAGTCGCGAGCATGCACTCTCGATCCTGTGGTGGCGATGAGGTCTTCACGTCGTAGTTCCTGAAGCATTCGGTTGACGTGGACCGTTGACAAACCCAATGCATCGCCGAGTGCGGCCTGAGTTATGGGAACATCCGCAACGTGATCCTCAATGCGCCCCACCGATCGCATGCGACATATCAGTTCGCATAAAATGTGAGCCATCCGGGTATAAGCCTCCCGTCTCCCCACATTGGTGACCCACTCCCTGTATATTGCGGCGTCGATTAGCGTCGACCGCCAGAAAGCCGTGGCGATGCGGGGGTGTTGGTCGCAAATGCTGCGCAGAGCGTCGTGTCGCATGAAGCCCACTCGGGCCGGCGTAAGCGTCGAGAAATTACAATCAATGACTGACAGATGCAGCCCGTGCAGATCCGGAATGTCCCCGGCCACGAAGAAGGAGGTGATTTGTCGTTTTCCTTCCCCCGTGTATTTGGTGGAACCGATCAAGCCTTCCAGAACGACAAACGAGTAAAGAGGATGGTCACCCTCACGCACCAGGTCGTGGTTGGCCAAAAAATCTTTCTCCTGAATCGGTATGCTTTTCAAAACCCTAATTTCGGCTTCTCGAATGTCCGAGATGGTCTGCAGTTTACGGATAAGTACATCCGAGGATGAGGTGGGAGACAAAATGGCTACCTAGCTGATGTTGGCTATCGAACTTTTATTCACGCCAAAAGTTCCGGCTGGCGGTGACAGTTCGGAACCGACGGGCGTCGCGCGGCATCAACGGCTCTGTTCGAATGCATGAAGCCGGGCAGGCGACTTCGAGAGGAGATTACCCCTGCCGGACACCGCCCAGCTTTACGCACGTTCCGGCAGGCGATGCGTGTTGGCATCGCCGCTCGATAAACCGCACGCCCTGCCACTGCCTTCCACACTTTAATCCGCGCCAGAGGAACGGGGTCGCCCCCTTGACGTTCCCCACCGTTGGCAAGGTGAGATCTCAGTGAACAGACCTATTTCGAGGACTGAAATTATCGAACAACTCGATCACCCCTCAAACGACAGGGAGGTCGCGAGAGAACAGGGCGTCTCGCCTTCTGCGGCAATTGCGGCGGCGCTGGCCGACTCGCTGGAGGACGGTCCGAACAAGCATATTATCCATATATCCGCCTCGGAACGCAGTGCCGAAGAGATCGCTGGAGCTTTGCGTCAGTTTCTGCCAGGCGCAGACATCATCTTCCTGCCCTCCTGGGACTGCCTGCCCTACGACAGGGTATGGCCGACACGCGCCAATATGGGGCGGAGGCTTCGCGCGCTGCATGAGATCGCAGGCGAGCCCAAACGCCCGCGCGTCATGGTTCTGTCGATCGAGACCGCTCTCCAGCGGGTGCCGCCCGCACCAGTCATTGCTGGGGGCTTCACAATTCTGGAACTCGGACAAATGTTCGACCCGCACGACTTCCGAACGAAAGCCGAGGCGGTGGGATACGCCGTCGACGAGAGGGTGGACGAACCCGGCGAGATAGCCTTTCGGGGCGACCTGATGGATATCTTCCCTGCTGGCGCCGATCACCCGGTCCGTCTTGTCCTCGGTCCAGATAGCTGCATCCGAGAACTCAAGATCTACGATCCCGTCACCCAGCTTAGCGAACATTCGCGAGAGTCGATCACTGTTGGACCGGCATCCGAGCTGATGTTCGCAACAGCTGATCATTCCGAGTTGGCACCAATGCGAACGACACCGATGGAAGAACGCCTGATCGCGTTGTATGGCAGTATGCCGTCGGTCTTCGATGTGGCATCCGGCGCCTCAATCTCCTTGCCAGAAGGGCTCGAAGGCCCGCCGCTCGACCGCTTCCTGGATCTGATCGAAGATGCACGTCGTGCCAGGCAAGAGGTTGCCGAACCCGCAACACCATTGCCTGAACAGTTTTACCTGTCGCGCGAGGAATGGGATGTCGCGGTTCGTAAACGCCGCCGCACGAGTCCTACCGTCTCGGCCACCCGAGTTCCCAAATTCGTTCGGCGGGCGCGATCCCGAGATCAGTTCGCCGAGTTTGTGGAAAGGCAGACGAGGTCGGGTGTCACTGTGGTGTTCGCCGGCGAAGCCTCTGAACTGCAGCGTGCGGATCGTCTGCTCGATCGGAGGCTTGGCCGGCGAATGGAGGAGGCGGAGGACTGGCCGCAAATCCGTTCGGCCGCAAGGGGCTCTCTTCTCAAGGCCGAATTCATTGTCGACGAAGGGTTTGTCGACGAGCAATCCCGTATCGCGCTGGTGGCTGCGACCGATCTTTTTGGCCGGGCTTTGAAGGCAAACGGCGGCGCCGCCACCAGTATGCTCGACCCCGAGTTGCGCATTGGCGACGTCGTCGTCCATGAGGATCATGGCCTGGCCATTCTGGTGGCGGTCGAACAGGTCGACTTGGCCGGCCAGCCACAGGATGTCGTCAGGCTGGAATATCATGGCGGGGCGTCGTTGCTGGTTCCGGTCGATGAATTTGGGCGGATTTGGCGCTACGGCTCGGAACCCGATGCCGTGTCGCTCGATCGCTTGAACAGCGACGGGTGGCTCAGCCGACGCAAGGCTGCGCTGCGCGACATCGACAAGCTTGCCAAGCGCTTGACGGGCCTTGCCAAAGCCAGGTCCAGCCAGCCTGCCGAGATCATGAAACCCTCGCGCGCGGATCTCGCCCGGTTTGCGGCGAAGTTTCCCTATACCGAGACTCCCGACCAGGCCGCCGCCATTCGCGATGTGCTCGACGACCTGTCGTCAGGGAGAACAATGAACCGGCTTGTCTGCGGCGACGTCGGCTTCGGCAAGACAGAGGTGGCCCTGCGTGCCTGCGCTGCCGCCGCCCTGTGCGGGAAGCAGGTTGCGGTCATAGCCCCGACAACCGTGTTGGCACGCCAGCATTATGAGACGTTCAGCCGTCGGTTTGCCGGGACAGGCCTCGATGTCGCCCACCTCTCGAGAATGGTTGGCGGGGCGGAGGCGAGAACGGTCAAAGAGCGGCTGCGGAGCGGTCGGGTCGCGGTGGTTGTGGGTACGCAAGCCCTGGCGGCCAAGAGCGTCACCTTCGCCAATCTGGGACTGCTGGTGATCGACGAGGAGCACCGGTTCGGTGTCAAGCTGAAGCAGGCGCTGCGGAACATGGCGCCCCGCCTTCATACGCTGAGCATGAGCGCCACGCCGATACCGCGCACGCTGCAATCAGTGATGTCAGGCATCCAGGAAGTCAGCGTCCTCAACTCCCCGCCTGCCAAAAGGCGTCCCGTCCGCACGATTCTGGAGCCCTTCGATCCAGCTTCGGTTAGAGCCGCCCTTTTGCGCGAATTTCGCCGGGGCGGACAGAGCTTCCTGGTGGTTCCACGCATCGAGGACATCGACCCGGTTGGCGAGCAGCTAAACAGATTGGTGCCGGAACTCGCGGTTGTGACGGCCCATGGAGAAATGAAAGGGACACGGCTGGACGAAATCATGGTCGGATTCGCTGACGGTGAAGGCGACATCCTTTTGAGCACCGACATCATCGAGAGCGGCCTCGACGTACCGCGGGCCAACACCATCCTGATCTGGCGGGCGGACAGGTTCGGTCTGGCACAATTGCACCAGCTTCGCGGCCGGGTCGGAAGGGGAGCGGCGCAGGCTATTGCCTTTCTTCTTACCGAGCCTAGCGTCGAGCTGGCCGAAGGCACAAGAGCTCGACTTTCGACCATGATTGCGCTCGATCGGCTTGGCTCCGGCCTGGCGATCAGTCAAAGAGACCTCGACCTGCGCGGGGCAGGAGACCTCTTCGGCGAAGATCAAGCCGGGCACATGAAGCTGATCGGAGCGGGGCTTTATCAGCATCTGCTGGAGCGGGCGGTCTCGCTGGCTGGGGGAGGGGCCGATCCAGACAAGCATCTTGCCGATATCAAAGGCGCCGCAAATGGGGCCTTTCCCGCAAGCTACGTCAACGAGCCCACAGTGCGCGTTGGTCTTTATGCGAGGCTGTCTCACATGACTTCCGAGACGGATCTCGACGCGTTCGGCGAAGAGCTCGAGGACCGCTTTGGAGATATGCCCGGTCCAGCAGCGGATTTACTGGAACTGACCAGGTTGCGCATAGGCGCGGCGGAACTGGGCATCAGCAAAGTCGACGTGGGACCCGAAGCCATCGCAATCACCTTCCGCAAGAAAACGGTGGCATCCGAATGGCGCTTTAAAAACGCACAGAGCTTCGAGTTCCGCAACGGCCGGCTGATTTTCAGGCCGTCGATCCCGCCCCGCGGCTCAGGCGTCGATGCCGTCCGCTCCCTAGTTGGAGCCTTGCGTGCGGCCAGGTCCAGCCGGCCCAGTGCGTGATGGGTTCGCTTGGATCACCGGTTCCAGATCATGGGGAAAGTTCGGCGCTGCGACGGGCAGTTCGTCAGTTGGCGTTCTTTCCCTTTGAGTCACAACCGGAAGCATTTCAGCGACCTCGATGAGGATATCCTTCAGGAAGTGATTGATGTGGACGCCCATCAGCTGCGTACCTGTTGTCTCCGATGGCCTTCCAACTTACTGCCGCAAGCTATGTTCCCGCCCTGAAAGGCAGGACGCGGTCTTCTGTAAGGTCGACCTTCCAGGCAAATGAAATCCTGGCGAGCGCGCGTCCGGCGCGCGGGCAGTTCGCTCAAGGTTTTGCTCCTGCTGAAGGGCCGTCATCGACGAGGAGGCCGTCAGCGTCGCCTTCCGGGGCTACGCCGCTGCCGCGCGACGACTGCCTTTATGCTCTGCAGCCACCATCCCGCATCTGACACGGTTTTCATGGCACCGCTGCCTCCAGCTGCGGGCTGCCTGCCGGCGCCATTATGAGCCTGCCTGCGCGCGTGCTCGAGCCGAAGACGCGGGCGATCGGAATGGGAATATTCTAAACGGCTTTCTATGCTGAAAGCCCGGTTGGGTCCGCGATCGGCGGAAAGCTTTCCACGTCGCTCGGCTCCGCGAGCGCGGCGCTCGACTTCGGCGCCGTCATGCTCCTGGTTTGCCCAGCAATTCTGTGGGTCTTCCACCGTATCTTTGCTGGCCAAAATCGCCCGGCACTTCCCTAGGGGCGGCCGGTGCCAAAGCCACAGCCAACCTACTGCTGCTGTTCGCCGCCGCTCTGTGGAGGTTCGGGAACGTGGCGCAACGACGGTGCTCGATCATCTCGATGCGCTGAACGCCGTCGGCCTCCGCTGCCTAGTCAAAGGGCTACTCGTGCAGCCCTTTGATCTGATCGAACGGCCGCTACGTGCCGGCGGGCGCTCACTTTTCCAGCATTGCCCGGTGGTCGTGCTGTTTGCCGTCTCCATCCTGCTGCAGCAGTTCTGCTCTCTTCGCCACCGTCACCAATGCTTTCTTGCAATGGGGTGACGCAGCTATGGGCGAACCTTACGGCGCCGACGCTCTCTTGCCTCAATGCTTGGCGGCGAGCTTCATTTCGGCAGCCCTGCCGTCTCAGATGGATCCTCATCGATGATGTAACTAGCGGACCCTACCTAGCCGCGCCTGGCGAGGCTCCCCAGCGACCAACGCAGTGGGAGGATCGACCCTGCAGACCAAATGAACACGAGACACGCGTCACATCACTTCCGATCCACCAATCGGCCGATACGCTCTAGAGACGTCAGTTTGTTCATCAGGCCAACCTTGGAAAGCCTGGGCGCTTGGTCGAGACGCGGCCGATGTTTCGGTCGCTGGGGTGAGAGCGCGTTGACGTTCGAACCGAGCGTTTCCTCAAGCGTTCGGGCAATGCCGTCGGCGCCAAGCAGAAGCATCGGCAGTCGGTAGGCCTCGGCCCAGGCACGCCAGTCGGCGGCAACAAGTTCGAGGTCGTCGGACACCAGCAGCGGCACCGTCAGCATCGGATCATTGTGCAGAAGCTTGAGCTCCGCTGTGAATTTTTCATCCGGATCCTCCATCGCGCAGGCGGCCACGCCGCGGAAAGTCTTGGCGGGAAGGGCAATGATTGCCGGCACGCTGCTTGAATCCTGCGTGCGGCGGACCACCACACCACGTTGGTTGAGGGTGAAGGTCACGTCGCCATAGTTGTCGCGCGTGGTATAGCTCACCATCTCCGGCAGGCGCGATGGGTCGAGACGCCTGTTGCGGCCGGTCCAGGAACTCGTCTCCGGTTCAGTATGAGCCCGCTTACCATCGTCCGTCATTGGCACCTGGAGAAAGAACGGGCCTGAAGCAAAGCACGCAAGCAATGCCGCGAGTGGAGCCCAATCCTCTGCGGCGCCGCCGTCTTCGGCTTGCGTCCAGCAACAGCTGCGTGCCTTCGCAATCTCTACTCCTTTATTGAGGTCGTACCGGATCTACCCGGCTCGAATTCTCAGCACATGTCCTACTGCCGATAAAATAGCAGTGCATTCTGTATTAGCGATTACTAATTTATGTCAATTTGCTGGTACCTTGGAAAAAAGGCCATCGGCCGAGCTATGCGATTCGACTACCGCGTGGATGAAAACGAGGCTTGCTGGCCCCCAGTGCAGCAAAGAGCTTCGCGCCAGCGACATCTGCCTTCCTGAAGATCCAGCCTAAGGGGCGGCTGCGAACCGCGGGATCGACTTTGATTTGTTCAAACCGTTGTCTGACCTATGAGGGAGGGGGCCTCCAACAAGCGCCCCCATTGTCTTGCGCCACGGTAATTATCAATCGCAGCGGAAAGCCCGCATAGGCGGCGAGCTTTCCTGCCGGCCGGAGGCCAGGAGAGTGAGGTCGAAGCCCCACCGCTGGTTCCGCAGCCCCATTCCCCAGCGTCAACGGCGAGAGATCATGAGGCACAGCTGGCGCAGGTCGCCGTCATAGGTGACTTGGCTGTTCAGCACATCGACACAACGCTTCTTCATCCTCGTCAGTTGAACTTCGACATATCCGCCACAACGGCCCGCATCTTACCCGAAATGCGGGTTGCTCCTGGGGTGCTCAGCGTGCCCGGGACCGTTCCGATCACACCAGCGTTGAGACCGGTACCCACTCCCAACCTGCACCGACGCCGACTGTTCCACCGACATTGGCGCCAAGCCCGGCCGGCTCCGGCATTGACGCCACTCGAGCCGTCCACAGAGGCGCCAAGGCCGGCGTTGCTAATGCCTTGAGTTGCTTAACGGAGATTACCGTCGTTCGTCGTGGTTCTCACCTGTTTAAGAATGTAGAAAGATTTTCTTAAAAGTTTCCAAGTTACTCATTTTGTTCTCGTAATGTCCATCGAAAGCTAATTCCTAATTTAGCATTCCGTGTTTGTTCTTATTGCAACTAGTCTAGGTAGGGGCCGCGTTGGGAAGCCGTTTCTTCCAAACAACGAGAGAGCCCTATGCCAGTCTGATACGTCAGCGAAGTGGAAGTATTGCGCAGCATCTCGGTCATTCCGGCCGATATGGCCGCCGGCCAAAGCGGACATTACTGGTGCCGATGCTGAGGTCGCGGTTGCGCCGGATGCTGTAGTCGACGCTCAGTAACCATGTGCTTGACGGTCCGCTGCTGTAGCGGCTGTCAGCGCGCTTCGAGATGATGCCTTCGAGTCCCATCCTCCCGGCGGAGCGGAAGATCGCAAGCGCATTGCCCTCGAAATGCTCGCTGTATTGGATCTTGCCGAGCCCAGGCTCAACCAGTTGCCACAGCGCCTCCTTGCGCCGCAGCAGCGGAAAGGCGGCTAGATCGCGGCCGTCGAGATGGAGGATATCGAACGCGACGAACACCAGCCGGCTCGGCTCGTTCCAGATCGCGCTTTCGAGCACAGGGCGATCGGGATCTCCCTGCTCGCCTGGCACAATGATCTCACCGTCGAGAATGGCAGTCCGGCACGGTAGATCGATGGCCAGTACGATGGGCCAGTATTTCCTGGTCCAGTCACGGCCGTTTTTGCTGTAAAGGCGGACGCCGCCATTATCGATGACGATCTGCGTTCGATAGCCGTCGAGATTGGTCTCGTGGACCCATCCCTCATCCGCAGGCGGCAACTCTACCCGGGTCGGGATCTGCGGCGGAATAAACTCCAGCGGGCCGCCGTTGACCTTGGCACGCTTGCTCAATGGCGCCACCTTTGATCGCGCAGCGGCGGCTGACCGGCACAGGCAGCACGACATCACCCCAACATGATGCCTGCCACCTGTACCGAGCCCCCCAAGCCGCTGCGAATATCTGCGCACAAGGCCGATTTGTCGTTAGCTTCGCATCCTAAGACTTGTCCTGGCGTACATATCTCGACCCGAGGAGAAGTTCGATGGATATTTTCAGAGCGGGATCGAAGCCTTCGGCAAAGGGCCCGACCGACTGGTTCACAGGGACGGTGCGGATCGATGCACTTTTCAATCCGGCTGCCCCCGAGCGCGTCCAAGGCGCCAACGTGACATTTGAACCGGGCGCCCGCACCGCCTGGCACACGCACCCACTTGGACAGACCCTGGTGGTCCTGTCGGGAGTCGGACGGGTCCAGCGCTGGGGCGGTCCGATCGAGGAGATTCGGCCGGGAGACGTCGTCTGGTTTGTGCCTGGCGAGAAGCACTGGCACGGCGCTGCGCCGCAGACCGCAATGACCCACCTCGCAATGCAGGAAGTCCAGGACGGCAAGGTCGTCGACTGGATGGAGAAGGTCTCCGACGAACAATACGGCGCCTGATTGGCCCCGCCGGTAAAACCAAAGGATCCGACCATGATCAAAGAAAAAGTCGTCATTCTCACTGGCGCATCGTCCGGCATCGGCGAAGCCACCGCCAGGCTGCTTGCCAGCCAGGGAGCGAAGGTCGTTCTAGGCGCCCGGCGCGTCTACAGGTTGAAGCAGATCGCTGATGAGATCGCGCAGGCTGGCGGGCAGACCGTGACGTGAAGAATGCTCTAGCTGGATTAGCTTCGGGGCGACCATTAATGACCGCTACTAGGCCGAAGGTCGCGCTCTCATTCAACCCTTAGACCGTTTGAATCGCTCGCGCACTGCCGCCAGGCGTTTGTCCTTCGTCTGAAGATCCTGCATAGCGCCCTCCAGGTAATCGTGTAGCGGAAGCAATGCCTCACCTTGGTCGCCTTGGGCGACGATAATTTCGGCAACGCGGTCGAGAGCCCGTCCGATGCGCTCCGATGTGATCGGACGACGAGTAGTCGAATACGGTCTCATGATAACGTCCTCATAAAAGGTTCACTAGGCTCAGGACTCATTGATTGATCCAGAAGATGACGGTGGCTGCGATGCAGATTGCAGACATGAAGGTGTGCACAACGGTCATAGCGGGTGTGGATGCGCCGCCAATCCTTGAGCTTGCCGAACATGTTCTCGATCTTGTGGCGCTGACGATAGAGTACGGCATCGTGCGGGATCTGCACCTTTCGGTTGACCTTTGACGGGATGCAAGCGGTGATCTTGCGCTCTGAGAGAGCGGTGCGGAACCAGTCGGCGTCATAGCCCCTGTCTGCCAGCAAGGCTTTGGCTCTGGGCAAAGCGTCGATCATGAGAGCCGCGCCTTTGTAGTCGCTCATCTGCCCCTCGCTCAGTAGCATCACCAGGGGTCTGCCTTTGCCGTCGCAGACGGCATGTAGCTTCGAGTTCAGACCGCCTTTGGTACGTCCGATACGTCGGGGAACAGCCCCTTTTTAAGCAGACTTGCTGCCGTCCGGTGGGCTTTCAGGTGGGTCGCATCGATCATCAGATGGTCGGGCTTCCCACCCTTCGCCGCAAGCGCCGCGAAAATCTTGTTGAATACGCCCAGCCTGCTCCAGCGAATGAAGCGATTGTAGATCGTTTTTGGTGGGCCGTACTCCGCAGGTGCATCGCGCCACCGCAAGCCGTTCCTAATCACGAAGATGATCCCACTGATGATCCGATGATCATCGACACGAGGTACCCCGTGGGATAGCGGAAAATATGGCTCAATGCGGCGCATCTGCGCTTCCGACAGCCAGATCAAATCACCCATGACAGCGTCTCCTTACGCCGCCATTGAATCAACCGATCACTATCCCCGCAAGCAATTTAATAGGTCCTGAGCCTAGTTCAGCATCTGCTTTAGGCGGATTTGCATTATGGGGGATGACGTCTTCCAAGGGGAACGATGCTATTAGGTGCCCCGAGGGCCTCTGAACGTGCTGCGACCTTCGCCACACTCACACTGTTCTCATCCGGCCGTGCCCGTAGTCCAGTGCGAGCCGCAGTTTACGTCCCCACTTTTTTGCTTCAAAGACGTAAGTCGGACGATCGGGGGCCCAACCGAAGGTGAGGGTACTTTCGCCCAAGCCGGCGAGGCCGGTGTCGGCGCTTAGTTGCGCCCAAGGCGGATGAGATTCTGCCTGCGACGCCTTATCGACGCTTACGCGAGGCCAATGTGATGCTCCTGGCTGTCCACCATGTCGCAATCATCTGCAGCGACTATGAGACGTCCAAGCAGTTCTACACGAGCAAGCTTGGTTTCGTCATCCTCGCCGAAAACTGGCGCCCCGAAAGGCGGTCTTGGAAGTGCGACTTGCGTCATGGCCTCGTCCAGATCGAGTTGTTCAGTTTCCCGGATCCGCCGAGCCGGCCCAGCAGGCCCGAGGCCTGCGGATTAAGACATATTGCATTCGTGGTCGCGTCGGTCGAGGCAACTGCCGAACTGCTTCGGTCGCGAGACGTTGACGTGGAGCCAATCCGAACAGACCCCTACACGGGGCGCTTGTTTACCTTCATCGCCGATCCGGATGGACTCCCGATCGAACTTTACGAGGCCGCCGCCGTATGAGCTGAACGAACGCGCCTCCGGCGACTGGATAGACCTTCGGGCGCTCCGCTGGCCAGGCAGTCTCGTTCCGATGCAGAAAGGTGTCTGGCTTCCTGCTGCGTTCAGCTTGCTAAGGCTATCCGGGGCGCGGCCCACCCGGAGTAGTTGCTCAGAAAACGCTTTGTACGTCTGCAGGTTGGGCCGAGGCGCCTAAATGCTCATCTATTTCTGTGGGGATATCTGTGGGGTAGGCAATCTTCGGGATGCCTAAGTCGTTGTTTTTTCTGGTCGGAGTGGCAGGATTTGAACCTGCGACCCCCTCGTCCCGAACGAGGTGCGCTACCAGGCTGCGCTACACTCCGTGACCAGACCGCGGGCTTATAGCCGCCACACTTCGTTCCTGCAAGCGGCAATGGCAGCCCTTCTGTCGCATTTCGTCCGCTTTCGTCGGGTAGTGCCGTTTATCCCGGATTTCCATCCGGGATAAACGCGGCTTAAAGCCTTGTGTGCTAAGCCGCTGCCTCGATAGATCGTGTTTTTGCCGCCTGGAGCTCTGCTGTCTTGCCCCCAAAAATCGTCGCCGAGGCCTGGCCCAACAGCTTCGAATTCGAAACCGCGGCGCTGATCAAGGCATCCGGCTTTCGGGAATATGATGCGCGCTGGTGGTTCGGCCATCCCGGTTCGACGGTGCCGCCGGAACTCAATCTGATAGGCGTCCAGGCGCTTGGCATGGGGCTCGGCACACTGATCCGGCGTCTCGGCGCCGGACCTGATATCGTCACCGGACATGATTTCCGTTCCTATTCGCTTGGCATCAAGCTGGCGCTGGTTTCCGGGCTGATGGCGGCCGGCGCACGGGTGAAGGACATCGGCCTGGCGCTGTCGCCGATGGTCTATTTCGCGCAGTTCGCACTGGAGACGCAGTCGGTGGCCATGGTCACCGCCTCGCACAACGAAAATGGCTGGACCGGTGTCAAGATGGGAGCGGCGCGGCCGCTGACCTTCGGGCCCGAGGAGATGAGCGCGCTGAAGGCGATCGTGCTGGCCGGCGATTTCGACCTTACAGGCGGCGGCTCCTATGATTTTGTCCGCGATTTTCGCGCCACCTATCTCGACGACCTGAGCGGGGACAAGCGCATCACACGAAAGCTCAAAGTGGTCGCCGCCTGCGGCAACGGCACTGCCGGCGCCTTTGCCCCGGAAGCCTTGCAGCGCATAGGCTGCGAAGTGGTCCCGCTCGATGTCGAACTCGATCACACCTTTCCGCGCTACAATCCCAATCCGGAGGACATGCGGATGCTGCATGCCATCAGGGACAAGGTGCTGGAGACAGGGGCCGATGTCGGGCTGGGTTTCGATGGCGACGGTGATCGCTGCGGTGTCGTCGACAATGAAGGCAACGAGATATTTGCCGACAAGGTCGGCGTCATGCTGGCGCGTGACATTTCCAGCCAATATCCGGGTTCGACCTTTGTCGTCGACGTTAAGTCTACCGGATTGTTCAACACCGACACGGTGCTGCACGCCAATGGCGCCGTTACCGACTACTGGAAGACCGGCCATTCCTACATCAAGCGCCGCGTTGCCGAACTCGGCGCGGTCGCCGGCTTCGAAAAGTCAGGCCACTTCTTCTTCAACCCGCCGATCGGGCGCGGCTATGACGACGGGTTGGTCACGGCAATCGCCATCTGCCAGATGCTGGACCGCAACCCGGCCAGTTCGATGGCCGATCTCTACCATGCGCTGCCGCTGACCTTCGGCACGCCCACCATGTCTCCGCACTGCGCGGACGAGGTGAAGTACGACATCGTCGAACGCGTGGTCTCCGATTTCCAGGCGATGAAGCGGGACGGCTCCAGTTTCGCGGGCCAGAAGATCGTGGACCTCGTCACCGTCAACGGCGTGCGCGTCGTCGCCGAGGACGGCACCTGGGGTCTGGTGCGCGCCTCGTCGAACAAGCCGGAACTGGTCGTGGTCGTCGAAAGCCCGGTCTCGTCCGAGCGTCGCCGGCAGATGTTCGATGCCGTCGACGCCGTGCTGCGCCGCAGTCCGGAAGTCGGCGCCTACAACCAGACCTTCTAGTTCAGCGTTCTGGCGCTTTGGTCGTCAGAACGCTCCAGTCGAACGCGCGCGCCCAGTCGGCAAAGCCGTGCCAGCGCACCTCGGGAAATTCCCTGTGCAAGGTGGCGATATCGACGTCGTAGCCGACGCGGTCGAACCATTCGAACATCAGCGCAGCGTCCTCGCTTTGCTGACGAGCAACCGCGATCGGTATTTCCTGATAGCGGATCGGGTGGCCGATGGCGCCGGACAGAATTGCGGCCTGTTCTTCGCCCGACAATTCGTCGCCGGCGAAATTGAAGCGCTTGCCGAACACCCGCTCCCGCCGCTCGGCCAGAGCGGCCACGAATGCGCCGATATCCGCGAGGGCGACCAGTTGAAGCACCCGCTTGGGCGGCATCGCGAAGGCATGGATGCCATGGTTGAGCGCACCGATCGACCACGGCGCGACGGCATTCTCCATGAAGGCCACCGGCGCGCTGATCGAATAGGGAATGCCGAGCTGCTCGATATACCGCTCGACCAGATATTTGCTTTCGAAATGCGGGATGCCTGTATTCTTGTCGGCGTCGGCAACGGAGGAATAGATCAGGTGTCCGACGCCGGCGGCCTTCGCAGCATCGGCGGCAAGGATCCCCAGACGGGTCTCCTCCTCGAGGCCGGCTTCATAGCTGTTGCCCATCAGGAACATGGTGTCGACGCCTTTTGCGGCGCTCACGACCGAGCCCGCGTCAGCGAGATCGCCGGCCACCACCTCGGCGCCCGCCGACGCCAGTTGCCGCGCGCCCTCGCTGTCCGGCTTGCGCGTCAGTCCCTTGACGTGATGGCCTCTAGCCAACAGGGCACGCGCAACCGCGCCACCTTGCTGGCCCGTGGCGCCGGTCACAAGAACGCTTCGTTTGCTGGTCATTTCGTCTGCTCCTTCTTCTCTGTCTGGCTTGTTTGTCCGGAGCAAAATTAAGCCCTGTCTGATTGATGCATAATTGCCTATAATTGGAAAACTTTGTTCCACTTGTGAGCACAATGATTGATCTCAATGATATCGTCGTGTTTGCTCGCGTCGTCGAAGCCGGCAGCTTCACCGCCGCCGCGCGCCTGCTCGCCATACCCAAGACGACGGTCAGCCGCCGTGTCGCCGCGCTAGAACGCGAGGTCGGCGTGCGCCTGCTGCAGCGCACGACGCGCAGCCTCAACCTGACGGATGCCGGGCGCTCCTATTATGAGCAGAGCAGCCAGGGACTGCGGACTATAGAGGAAGCGAATCTGCGTCTCGCGGAGGCGAGGGCAGAACCGTCGGGCACTATCCGCATTTCAGCCCCGGTAGGTTTTGGCAGCCATTTCCTCATCCGCGCCGTGGTCGACTTTCTGGCGTTGTATCCGAAGACCAACGTCGAGCTTCGCCTCACCGACGACAAGCTCAACTTGGTCGAGGACGGTATCGACCTTGCCTTCCGCACAGGCACCCTTCAGGATTCGACGCTGATCGCCCGCAAGCTCGGCGCCACGCGCAGGCTGCTCTGCGCAAGCCCCGACTATCTAACGCGATACGGAATACCGGAAAGTCCGGCGGATCTGGCGCGCCATCGATGCGTCATCGCGGGCCCATCGGCCTCAGCTGCTCATTGGGTGCTGGATGGACCACAAGGCCAGGAGACGGTCGTGGTCGCGGGGCGCTTCGCCGCCAATGAAATGCAGGCGGTGGTTGCGGCCGCGCTCGCGGGCTTCGGCATCGCCCAATTGCCCCAGGCGATGGCCGAAGGGCTGATCGATCAGGGGCGCCTGCAGCGCGTTCTCGAGGATTACACGACACCGGCCGGCGGACTGCATGTCCTCTATCCGAGCAGCCGCCACCTTTCGCCCTTGGTAAAGGCCTTTATCGAACTGGCGGCCGGGCGGATTTCCAATCGGGCTGATACCGCTTAAAAGGCGTCTGTGCTACTCAATCGACCTTCAATTCCCGAGCGCGAGACCTGAATGACCGAGCGGATCGTCAGTTTTGTCATGAGCGGCGGCGTCGGTTCTCGGCTATGGCCGTTGTCACGTGAGGACAATCCCAAGCAGTTCCACGATCTGTCGGGCGATGGTTCCATGCTGGCCAAGACCTTGCGCCGCCTGACGGCGAGAGCGGCTGGCGAGACGCCGATCTTCCTGATTGCTTCGGAGCGTCATGCCGACCGTGTCCGTGCCGACTTGGCCGGTCTCGATCTTGCAGGTGGCGGCCCCCTGTTCGAGCCCGCGGGACGCAACACTGCCGCCGCCGTCGCACTGGCGACCCTGCGCACCTTGTCGGAATTCGGCGACAGCCTGGTGCTGGTGGTGCCCTCGGACCATGAAATAGCGACGGCAGGGCAATTCTGGCAAAGCATCGAAGCGGGATCGCAGGCGGCGCGCGCCGGCCGCCTGGTGGTGTTCGGCATCAAGCCGACCCAGCCGGAAACCGGTTATGGCTATATCGAGGTATCGGCCGAGAAGGGAGGGATATTCGACGTTTCGCGCTTCGTCGAGAAGCCCGACCTTGCGACGGCCAACGACTATCTCAAGGCGGGAAATTTCTACTGGAACACCGGCATCTTCCTGTTTCGGGCCGGTGCCATGCGCGACGCCTTTGAGGCATTCCAGCCCGATATCTGGCACGCCGCCGAAGCGGCCTACAAGGCGGCGACATCGGACCTGTCCGGCCTTTATATGCCGCTGGAGCTTTACGCGGCGATCCCGTCGAACTCGATCGACTATGCCATCATGGAGCGGGCAAAAGACATAGCCATGGTGCCGGCCGGTTTCCGCTGGAACGATCTCGGCTCCTGGCAATCGCTCCTCGATGTCGGTCCCGCCGACGGCCGGGGCAATGTCGTCGTCGGTGATGTCGTCGCCATCGATTGCGAGAATTCCTATATCCGCAGCGATGGCCGCCTGCTGTCGGCGATCGGCATGAAGGACGTTGCCATCGTCTCGACCGCCGATGCCACTTTCGTTGCCCCGGTCAGTCACAGCCAGCACGTCAAGAAGATCGTCGAGCAACTCGAAAAATCGGGACGGCTGGAAACCAGATTTACGCCCGCGCATGACCGCGTCATCCAAAGCGGCGCCTGGCGGCGACGGGTGCATCACTGGCTGTTCCACGAGACCTTGCCGTTGTGGTCGACATCAGGCGTCGACGAGCGCCATGGCGGCTTCCACGAGGCGCTGGGTTTCGACGCCAAGCCGCTCATCAAACCCAAGCGCATGCGCACCCAGGCCAGGCAGATCTACGCTTTCGCGGTTGCCAAGGAGCACGGCTGGACCGGCCCGGCCGACCGGCTGATCGCGCATGGCATCGACTTCATGGCGGGGCACGGCCGCACCGAACGGGGCGGTTGGGTGCGCACGCTGAATGTCGATGGCTCCGTCGCCGACCCGGTCGAGGATGCCTACGATCATTCCTGCATCCTGCTGGCATTGGCGCACGCGCATATGTCGGGTAATCCCGATGCCTTGCGGCTCGGCGAAGAGACCTTCGCCTTCCTCGATGCGCATCTGGAGGACAGCCGCATGACCGGCTTCCTCGAGACATCGGGCGGGACGGGCGAGCGGCGCTCCAACCCGCACATGCATCTACTCGAAGCTTTCCTGGCCTGGCACCAGGCGACCGGCGAGCGCGCGCATCTGCGTCGTGCGGCGCGCATCATCGACCTCTTCCGCAGCCATTTCTTCGACCCTGAGAGCTGGACGCTCGGCGAGTATTTCGATGCCGAATGGAAACCGGTCTCCGGAGAGAAGGGAACCTGGACCGAACCCGGCCACCACTTTGAATGGGCGTCGCTGCTGGTCGATTTCGCCGGTCGCAGCGGCCAGGCCGAACTAAGCGTCTTTGCCCGAAAACTCTATGCCTCGGCGATCGCCAACGGCCTTAACCGTGCCACCGGCCTTGCCTATGGGGCAGTCTCGCGGCAGGGCCTGCCGCTCGACCTGATATCGCGCAGCTGGCCGCAGGCCGAGGCGCTCAAGGCGGCGATCGCGCTGGATGGCTCGGGCGGTCCTGATCTGAAGCCGGAGATCGAGGCGCGCGTCGGCCGGCTGTTCCGCTGGCACATCGACCCGGCCCCGCTCGGTCTGTGGATCGACCGCATCGACGAGCGCGGCCGCTCGCTGGCGCCGGACGTGCCGGCGAGCATCTTCTACCACTTGGTCTGTGCGCTGACCCAGTATCTGGATCGCGCGGTGGACAAATAGGCAGGATCAGTACGGACTGGCGACGTCCCCGGTCTCGACATAGATCGACTTCAGCTGCGAATAGAGCGCCAGCGCCGCCAGCGAGTTCTCGCGGCCGATGCCGGACTGCTTGACGCCGCCGAAGGGGATTTCCACCGGCGTCAGATTGTAGGCGTTGATCCAGCAAGTTCCGGCCTGCAACTCGGCGATGACGCGGTGGGCGCGCGGCAGGTCGCGTGTGAAAACGCCCGCGGCAAGGCCGAACTCGGTGCCGTTGGCGCGGTCGATCACCTCGTCCTCACTGTTGAATTTCAGCACGCTCATGACCGGGCCGAAAATCTCCTCGCGGGCGATCCGCATCGTGTCGGTGACGCCGGTGAACACCGTCGGCTCGACGAAGAAGCCGCCCTGGAAGCCCTGCAGCGACGGCACATTGCCGCCACAGGCCAGCGTCGCCCCATCCTTCTTGCCGGCCGCGACATAGCCGACGACCTTCTCGTGCTGTGCCTTGGAGACCAGTGGCCCCATCTGCGTTTCCGGATCGAGCGGATCGCCGATGCGAATTTTCTTGGTCCGTTCGACCAGCCGCTCGACAAACCGGTCGTGAATGCCGCTCTGGACGAAGACGCGCGTGCCATTGGAACAGATCTGGCCGGTCGAATAGAAGTTGCCGAGCATGGCGCCGCCAATGGCATTTTCGAGATCGGCATCGTCGAAGACGATCAGCGGCGACTTGCCGCCGAGTTCCATCGTCGCGTGCTTCATCTTGGAGCCGGCCAGCGACAGCACCTTGCGCCCGGTCGGCACCGAGCCGGTCACCGAGACCTTGGCGACGACATCATGGCCAACAAGCCCGGCGCCGACATCACCATAGCCTTGCACGACGTTGAAGAGCCCGTCGGGCAGGCCGGCCTCCGAGTAGATCTCGGCCAGCGCCAGTGCCGAAAGCGGCGTGTTTTCCGATGGCTTGAATACCATGGCGTTGCCCATGGCGAGCGCCGGCGCTGATTTCCAGCCGGCGATCTGGATCGGATAGTTCCATGCGCCGATGCCGACGCAGACGCCAAGCGCCTCGCGGCGCGTGTAGGCGAAGGGTCCGCCGAGGTCGACCGCTTCGCCGTTGAAGACGGCGACCGCGCCGGCGAAATATTCGAGGCAATCGGCTGCCGAAGGGGCGTCCGCCACCAGCGTCTCCTGGATCGCCTTCCCAGTGTCGAGCGTCTCGATGCGGGCAAGATCGGCGTTGCGGGCGCGCAAAATGTCGGCGGCACGGCGCAGAATGCGGCCACGCTCGACCGGCTTAAGCCGCGCCCAGGCAGGCTGTGCGGCACGTGCGGCCTCGATAGCTAGTTCCAGCACGTTCGGCGTCGCCGAACGCAGCATGGCGATCGTCTCGCCTGTCGCGGGATAGATCACCGGCAGCGGCGCGCCGCCGTCGTCCTCGATATAGCGTCCGTTGACATAGTGCGAAGCCGTGGGCTGGGCGCGCATGGGAGGTCTCCAAATCATTTCGGCCCCACGCGTCGGCTATTGGGCGGGCGGCTGTCGGGCGGCTCACTCTATTGGCGGATCATGGCCTATCTGTCAGAGGCCTGCCAGCGCGGATTGATCCATGGTTCCTGGTTGGACGGCGCGAGCGGCGTACGGCCAAGGATGTGATCGGACGCCTTCTCTCCGGTCATGATCGATGGCGCGTTGAGGTTGCCGTTGGTCACGCGCGGGAAGATCGAGGAGTCGGCGACCCGCAATCCGTCGACGCCGATGACCCGGCATTCCGGATCGACGACGCTCGATTGATCATCGACGCGGCCCATTCGGCAGGTGCCGCAGGGGTGATAGGCGCTTTCGGCGTGGTCGCGAATGAACACGTCGAGATCGTCATCCGACTGCACATGGCTGCCCGGCGAGAGTTCCTGTCCGCGATAGGCATCGAAGGCCGACTGGCCGAAGATTTCGCGGGTCAGGCGGATGCAGTGGCGGAACTCCGCCCAGTCGTCCGGATGCGACATGTAGTTGAAGCGGATGACCGGCTTCGCTTTTGGGTCCGGCGAGCGCAGCGTCACCGAGCCGCGCGACTTCGAGCGCATCGGCCCGACATGCGCCTGGAACCCGTGCGACTTCGCCGCCGCCTTGCCGTCGTAGCGAACCGCCGCCGGGATGAAGTGATACTGGATGTCGGGATAGTCGACGCCAGCCTGTGAGCGCACGAAGGCGGCGGCCTCGAAATGATTGGTGGCGCCCAGGCCCGACTTGAAAAACAGCCATTGCGCCCCGATCATCGCCTTGGAGAACGGGTTCAGCACTGAATTCAGCGTGATCGGTCTGGTCGATTCCTGCTGGATATAGAGCTCCAGATGGTCCTGCAGGTTGCCGCCGACGCCGGGCCGGTCTGCCACGACGGCAATGCCGTTTTCGCGCAAATGCCCGGCCGGGCCGATGCCGGACAGCATCAGGATCTTTGGCGAATTGATCGACGATGCCGCGACGATCACTTCGCGTCGCGCCTTAACGACCTGAATCTGTTTGTGAGCTTCGATCTCGACGCCGATGGCGCGTTGATTCTCGATGATCACCCGGCGCGCGAAACCCTTGACCAGACTCACGTTTTTGCGCCTGAGCGCCGGCTTCAGATAGGCTGATGCCGCCGACCAGCGGCGGCCGCCCAGAATGGTCTGCTCCATCGGGCCGAAGCCTTCCTGCTTGGCGCCATTGTAGTCGTGGGTCAGTTCAAACCCTGCCTGGCGGCCCGCTTCGACGAAGGCGCCATAGAGCGGATTGCGGCGCGAGCCGCGCTGCACATGCAGCGGCCCACCGTGCCCGCGCCAGCCATCCTCGCCACCGTCCGAATCCTCCATGCGCTTGAAGTAGGGGAGCACGTCAGCAAAACTCCAGCCGGCGGCGCCCTGTTCTGCCCAATGGTCGAAGTCACGGGCGTGGCCGCGCACATAGACCATGCCGTTGATCGAGGACGAGCCGCCGATCACCTTACCGCGCGGCGTCGCCAGCACGCGGCCGCCCAGATGCGGCTCCGGCTCACTGGCGAACCCCCAGTCGTAGAGGCTCATGTTGAGCGGGATCGACAGCGCCGACGGCATCTGGATCAGAGGTCCGAGATCGGTGCCGCCGAATTCGATGACGATGACCGAATGCTTGCCGTCTTCAGACAGGCGATAGGCCATGGCCGAGCCGGCGGAGCCGGAGCCGATGATGACGAAATCCGCTTCAAGCATGGTTCATATGCGCCATAAAATCGGCGAGCGAAACGTTGCCGCCGGTAGCCATTACAAGGACGGTCTTTCCCGCCACATCCACTTTGCCGCCGAGCAGTGCCGCCAGCGAGGCCGCACCCGACGGTTCCAGCACCAGCTTCATCCGCTCGAAAGCGATCCGCATGGCGCGCCGCACCGACTGGTCGTCGACGGTGATGCCGCGGACACCCGCGGTCTTGACCGCGGCGAACGGCGCGTCGCCTGGCCGGCGCGACATCAGCCCGTCGCAGATCGACTTTGGTCCGATCGGCATGGTCTCGATGCTGCCATGCGCCAGCGAGGAACCCATGCCGTTGAACCCTTCGGGCTCGACGCCGATGATCCCGGTCGCCGGCGACAGATAGTGGAAGGCGAGCGAAACGCCGCCGATCAGCCCACCGCCGCCGACCGAGCAGAACAACAGGTCGGCGCTGGCGTCCTTGGCCGATAGCTGGTCGAGCGCTTCAAGGCCGGCACCCGCCTGGCCGGCGACGATCTCCGGATCGTCGAAAGGATGCAGCAGGGCCAGATCTTCGGTCTCCGCGATCTCGCGCGCCTTTGCGGCCGCGACTTCCTCGCGAGCCCGATCGTCATGATCGGTCAGTACGACGCGCGCGCCATAGCCTGCGGTGGCGTCCCGCTTGGCAGCCGGCGCATCGATAGGCATGACAATGGTGACCGGAATGCCGAGCGCCTGGCCGGCCGCGGCCAGCCCTTGCGCGAAATTGCCGGAGGAATAGGCGACGACGCCCTTCTTCGCCTCATCGGGCGAAAGCCGCTTCAGCCGCCAATAGGCGCCGCGAACCTTGAAGGATCCGGCCCATTGCAGCGATTCCGGCTTGATGAAGATCCGGGCCGCGCCGGTTTCCCTGGCCAGCGCCGTCGATTCCAGCAGTGGCGTGACCTGTGTCGCCTGGGAGGTGACGGCATAAGCCTGTCTGAGATGGTCGAGGGAGGGGACGAGAAGGTCTGCCATCATTCGCCTCGCGGATACCTTTTGCTCTCCTCGAGATTGTCGAGGTTCATGTGATTGCGCATGTACCGCTCGGATGCCTTCTGCAGCGGCTGGAAGTCCCAGGGGTAATAGGCGCCGTTGCGCAGCGCCGGATAGACGACCCAGCGGCGTGCCTGGCTCTCGCGCACGGCGGCGTCGAAGTCGGCCATGTCCCAACGCACCCGCACCTTTTCCATGAATGCCGCCACAAGACCCGCATTGGCCGGGTCGTCGGCCAGATTGTCCCGCTCGAGCGGATCGGCTTCGAGATCGAACAATTGCGGCGGATCGAGTTCGCAATGAACGAATTTGTATCTGCCGTCGCGGATTGCCACCAACGGCGCATAAGAGCCTTCCGCGGCATACTCGATCAATACCGGTGCCGTGCGCTGCCCGCCCTTGGTGAGCGGCAGCAGCGACTGGCCATCGGTCCACGGCGCGATCGCCCCGATATCGATGCCGGCGAGGTCACAAAGCGTTGGTGCCACGTCGAGATTGGAGACCGGCGCCTCGATCAGGCCGGCACGAATGCCCTTGCCGGCAATCATCAACGGCACCCGCGCCGAGCCTTCGAAGAAGCTCATCTTGAACCACAGGCCTCGCTCGCCGAGCATGTCGCCGTGATCCGAACAGAACAGGATTATCGTGTCGTCGAGCATGCGCGTTCGCGTGAGAACGTCCAGGAGGTCGCCGACCTTGTCGTCGACATAGGAGATGTTGGCGAAATAGCCGCGCCGCGAACGACGCACCTGCTCGGGCGTGATCTCGAAAGAGGGATAGTCGCTGGCGTGGTACAGCCGCTGGGAATGCGTATCCTGCTCGTCATGCGCGATGAACCCGGTTTCCGGGTCCAGCGCCTGGCAATGCTCATAGAGATCCCAATACTGCTTGCGCGCGACATAGGGATCGTGCGGGTGCGACAGCGAGACGGTGAGGCACCATGGCCGATGGCCCGCATCGTCCTGTTCGCGTGAAAGCTGATAGAGCTTCTGCGACGCGAGGAACACGACCTCGTCGTCATACTCCATCTGGTTGGTGGTTTCCGCAACGCCGGCGCCGGTCACCGAACCCAGATTGTGATACCACCACTCGATGCGCTCGCCGGGTTTGCGGTAGTCCGGCGTCCAGCCGAAATCCGCCGGATAGATGTCGGTGGTCAGCCGCTCCTCGAAACCGTGCAACTGATCCGGTCCGACGAAATGCATCTTGCCCGACAGGCAGGTGTAGTAGCCGGCGGCACGCAGATGATGGGCGAAGGTCGGGATCGACGAGGCGAACTCGGCCGCATTGTCATAGACCCCGGTGCGCGACGGCAACTGGCCGCTCATGAACGACGCACGGCCCGGTGCGCAGAGCGGCGAGGCGGTGTAGTTGTTGGCAAAGCGCGCCGAACGAGCGGCCAGCGCTTTCAGATGCGGCGTGTGCAGGAATTCCGCCGGCCCATCCGGGAAAAAGGTCCCGTTGAGCTGGTCGACCATGACGATCAGGAAATTAGGTCGCTTCGCTGTCACTGTTTGTGCCGTCCGCCAAGTTTGGTTTCGAGATAATCCTCGACCAGCGCGATCGCGGTCGCGGCGTCGGGCACGCCGTCCTTCAGCGCGCGCCTGATGTAGAGCCCGTCGATCATCGCAGCCGTCGCTTCCGCGGCGCGGTCGGCTTCGGTCCTGGGCAGGATACCGGTCAATCCGCTCATCAGGTTCGAATGCAGCCGCCGGGCGTAGATTCTGAGCAGCCGGCGAAGCGACGACGATTGCTGCGCGTCGACATAGAAGGCGAGCCATGCGGCGATGGTCTCCGCCTGGAACTGGATGTCGGAAAAATTGACGGCGACCACGGCCGAGACGCGCTCGCGCGGGGAAGTGGTGGATTGGAGCGCGCGGCGCATGTCGGTGGTCAGTTCAGCCAGAATGTGCCGCATCGTCGCGAACAGCAGCTCATCCTTGGCGCCGAAATAGTGATGGGCAAGAGCCGATGACACACCGGCGCGGCCGGCAATCTCCGACATGGTCACGTCAAGCGAGCCGCGCTGACCGATCGCCGAGATCGTCGCGTCGATGAGCGCCTTACGGCGCAATGGCTCCATTCCGACTTTTGGCATGCCGTTCCCGATTTCGTGCGGAGATTATTTTTTATTGACGCGTCAATCAATAAAAAAATCGACGCTGACGCGACCTGCACCAAGCGATTGTTGCGTTGCGGCCCCTTCACGGCTCGGGGAGGAATGTTTATATTTGAACAATAAACGGCGAAGCTTTGGACGAGGCTGGCGCCAAGGATGGAGACCGCCATGACCGCATGCATCGTTGGCTGGGCGCATTCGCGTTTCGGCAAGCTTGAGGGCGAGACGCTCGAAAATCTGATCGTCAAGGTCGCGACGGACGCGCTCGATCATGCCGGCATCGGCCCGGACGAGGTCGACGAGATCGTGCTTGGCCATTTCAACGCCGGCTTTTCGGCGCAGGATTTTACGGCAAGCCTGGTGCTTCAGGCCGATGACCGGCTGCGTTTCAAGCCGGCGACACGGGTCGAGAATGCTTGCGCTACCGGCTCGGCGGCGGTCAGGCAAGGCATCCGCGCCATCGACGCAAACGCTGCCCGGGTCGTTCTGGTGGTCGGCGCCGAGCAGATGACGACCACGCCCGGGCCAGAGATCGGCAAGAACCTGCTCAAGGCGTCCTATCTGCCCGAGGACGGCGACACGCCGGCCGGTTTTGCGGGCGTCTTCGGCAAGATCGCGCAGGCCTATTTCCAGCGCTATGGCGATCAGTCGGATGCGCTCGCCATGATCGCCGCCAAGAACCACAAGAACGGCGTCGACAATCCCTATGCCCAGATGCGCAAGGATTTCGGCTATGAATTCTGCCGGCAGGAGAGCGAAAAGAATCCCTTTGTCGCTGGTCCGCTGAAGCGCACCGACTGTTCGCTGGTTTCCGACGGCGCCGCCGCCCTTATCCTTGCCGACACGGCGACGGCGCTGAAGATGCGCCGCGCCGTCGCCTTCCGTGCCAACGAGCATGTGCAGGATTTCCTGCCGATGTCGAAGCGCGACATCCTGACGTTCGAAGGTTGCGAACAGGCCTGGACCCGTGCACTGAAGAACGCCGGCGTGACACTCGACGATCTCTCCTTCGTCGAAACGCATGACTGCTTCACCATCGCCGAATTGATCGAATATGAGGCGATGGGGCTGGCCAAGCCGGGTGAGGGCGCCAAATTGGCGCTAGATGGCACAACGGCAAAAGACGGCCGCCTGCCGGTCAATCCCTCCGGCGGCCTGAAGGCCAAGGGCCATCCGATCGGCGCCACCGGCGTCTCCATGCATGTCTTGACCGCCATGCAGCTTGTCGGCGAAGCCGGCGGCATCCAGGTGCCGGGCGCGAAACTCGGCGGTATCTTCAACATGGGCGGTGCGGCCGTCGCCAACTACGTTTCCATTCTCGACCGGATCAGATAGACCGCCCGTACTACAGCGCCGCGCGCCGTTTGGGGCGCGCAAACGACGCTGTAACACTTTGATTTTGCGGGAGGTGACATGACAAATCCGGTTCTGATCGAGGTTTTGCGCGGCGCCATTGTCGAGAGCGCCCATCGGGGCGCGGTCGCTGTCTTCGATGCCGATGGCAAGCCGGTCCTGGAGATCGGCGACACGTCGAAGCCGGTCTTTCCGCGTTCCGCCGTTAAGGCGATCCAGGCCCTGCCGCTTGTCGAAACGGGTGCCGCCGACGCCTATGGCTTCGGCGACCGCGAACTGGCGCTGGCCTGTGCCTCCCATTCCGGCGAGCCGGCGCATGTCGAATTGGCGCGGTCCATGCTGGCCAGGGCTGGGCTGGATGGGTCGGCGCTCGAATGCGGGACCCACTGGCCTTCGAGCCATGACGCGGAGATTGCGCTCGCGCGTGCCGGCGGTTCACCAAATGCGCTGCATAATAATTGTTCCGGCAAGCATTCCGGCTTCCTCTGCACCTGCGTCCATTCAGACATCGCCCATCGCGGCTATGTGAGGCCGGATCACGCCTTGCAGGAAATGGTGCGCGACGCCATGCAGGCAGTCACCGGCGCTGTCCACAGCCCCGACGAACGCGCGATCGACGGCTGCTCGATCCCGACCTATGCGGTACCGCTCAGGAGTTTCGCGCTCGGCTTTGCCCGCATGGCCACGGCCCACGGCTTTGGCCCGGCGCGGGCGAAGGCCGCGAAGCGCCTGCTCTCCGCCTGCATGGCGGAGCCGTTCTTCGTCGCGGGCACCGGCCGTGCGGACCTGTTGCTGATGGAAGCCGCTCCCGGGCGAATTTTTGCGAAAGGCGGAGCCGAGGGCGTCCACTGTGCCGCAATTCCACAACTCGGCCTCGGTATCGCGGTCAAATGCGATGACGGTGCCGGGCGCGCCGGCGACGCGATCGCAGCCGCTGTACTCGCTAGGCTGCTGCGGGCGGATGAAGCCTTGGCGGCGAAGCTGCTCGAACTGGCGAACGCGCCTGTCGAAAGCCGGATTGGCGCCAAGGTCGGGGCGCTGAAGCCGACGCCGGCGCTGAATTGAAGGCAGCAATCAGCTGACGCGGGTCGCGCTCGACGGTCAGGTGCGCATAGCCGCTGCTGCCGGTCTGGATGAGGTCAGACGTCACCGGCTCGGCCCAGCGTCGGCCCACAACCGCCCCGTTCGGCGCGCCATACGCTGACGACGATGCCGGTGCCTGCCTTGCGGGAATCATACCGGACGCTCGACGCGCCTCATCTCCGGCGGCAACGGCTTGCCGAGCAGCCACTCGGCGCCTAAGTTCAGGGAATGAGCAGAGCTTTTACCCGCGAAGAAGACAGCGAAAACGCCATCGCTGGCGTTGGCGAGCGGCCGATCAGCACGCATCGTAACCTGGTGACGGAGCGCGGCCTGGCGCAGATCGAGGACAATCTGGCCGATCTGCGCGATATCATGGCGAAAGCGGAGCGGAAAGCCGACCGCGAGCGCATTGCGATCGTGTCGCGCGACCTGCGCTACTGGACCGCGCGGCGCGAGAGTGCCGAGCTTTCCGTGCCGGAGCCCGGCAGCGATGTTATCCGCTTCGGCATGGGTGTCACGCTGGAAAGTGACGACGGCAAGAAGGTGCACTGGAAGATCGTCGGCGAGGACGAAGCCAATCCAGCCAAGGGCAGCATCTCGCATGTCTCGCCGATGGCGGTGGCCTTGTTTGGCAAGAAGGTCGGCGACGTCGCCAGCGTCAACGGCAAGGAGTGGGAGATCGTCAAGCTCTCGGAGAGTTAGTCTTCAAGCTTGACGACATGGTCGCGGAAGAATGCGGCGGCACCCGCTTCGTCGATCTCACCGGCAGCGACCATCATCACCAATTGGATGATCTCCTCCTGTTCGGCTTCGATGCTTAATCCGTTGAAATAGAGAAACAAGTCGGCCGCAGCGAAAGCCGTGCGCTTGTTGCCATCAACGAACGGATGGTTCTTCGCGATGCCGAAGAGAAGATAGGCGGCGGCGAGTTCACTTAGATCTGGCTCGCCGTATGCTTCTTTCTGCTGCGAACGTGCGAGCACCGATTCCAGCAGGCCTTCATCGCGGATGCCCGATGCGCCGCCGTGAAGACGCAATTGCTCGGCATGCATCGCCTGCACGAACTCTCGCGAATGATGTGCGGTCATTTTGCGAGCGCGCGGTAGGCAACCTCGTATTTCTTCATCCGCTCGCGCGCTACCTTCATCTTGCGCTCGAATTCTTCGGCAGAATCTTCCAATCGGCGCAAGCGAAGCTCTTGACCTTCCTGGACGACGACCACGTTGTCGCCTGTCTTGAGATTCAATCGATCGAGAAGCTCTTTCGGCAGAATCAGGCCGTCCGAATTACCGATCTTGCGAATTGTGGTGTTCATGATGAAACATCCTGTTGCAACGCTGATTATAACGCAGCGTACTCGATGTTGCAACAGAAATTATAACAGCATCAGCCTGCCGCCAGCAGCCGATCCAGCAGCCGCTCCGCCGCTTCCGGAATGACCGTGCCCGGTGGGAAGATTTCCGCAGCACCTGCTTGCAGCACCGCGTCATAGTCCTGCGGTGGGATAACGCCGCCGGCCACGATCAGCATGTCGCCGCGGCCGAGTTTCTTCAGCGTGTCGCGCAATTCGGGGATCAGCGTCAGGTGACCCGCTGCCAGCGATGAGGCGCCGATGACGTGGACGTCATGCTGGATCGCCAGCTTCGCGATCTCTTCCGGTGTCTGGAACATGGCGCCGACGGTGACGTCGAAGCCGAGATCGGCGAAGGCCGTGGCGATCACCTTCTGCCCGCGGTCGTGGCCGTCCTGTCCCATCTTGGCCACGAGAATGCGCGGCTTGCCGCCGTTTTTCTTTTCGAAGGCATCAAGCTTGACCTGCAGCCGGTTGACCACCGGATTGTCGCCAAGCGCCTTGCGGTAGACACCGGAAATGGTCTGCACCGTGGCCACATGGCGGCCATAAGCCCTTTCCAAGGCGAACGAGATTTCACCGACAGTGGCATTGGCGCGCGCGGCGCGGATGGCGAACTCCAGCAGGTTGTCCTCGCCTTGGGCGGCACGGGTCAGCGCATCGAGCGCGTTTTCGACCGCGGCGACGTCACGCGTGCCTTTCAGCCGTTGCAGCTTCGAGAGTTGCCGGGCCCTGACCTCGGCATTGTCGATCTTCAGCACGTCGACCTCGATATCGGTCCCGGGGCGATGCGCATTGACGCCGACTAGCATCTGCTCGCCGGAATCGATACGCGCCTGCGTACGCGCCGCGGCTTCCTCGATGCGCAGCTTGGGTATGCCCTTTTCGATCGCCGCCGCCATGCCACCGAGAGCCTCGACCTCCTCGATATGGGCGAGCGCACGCGCCGCCAGGTCATGTGTCAGCCGCTCGAGATAGGCCGAACCGCCCCACGGATCGATGATCCGCGTGGTGCCGGATTCTTTCTGCAGGATGAGTTGCGTGTTGCGGGCGATGCGCGCCGAATGATCGGTCGGCAGCGCCATTGCTTCATCGAAGGAATTGGTGTGCAGCGACTGGGTATGCCCTTGGGTCGCGGCCATCCCTTCGATCATGGTGCGGATGATGTTGTTGTAGGGATCCTGCGCCGTCAGCGACCAGCCGGAGGTCTGGCAATGGGTGCGCAGGGACAGCGACCGTTCGTCCTTCGGCGCGAAATTCTTTTTCATCAGGGTCGCCCACAACAGGCGGGCGGCCCTGAGCTTGGCCACTTCCATGAAGAAGTTCATGCCGATCGCCCAGAAGAAGGAAAGGCGCGGCGCGAAACGGTCAATGTCGAGCCCTGCCGCGACGCCGGCGCGGGCGTATTCGATGCCGTCGGCGATCGTATAGGCGAGCTCCAGGTCGGCGGTCGCGCCGGCCTCCTGCATGTGATAGCCGGAGATCGATATCGAATTGAACTTCGGCATGTTCTTCGAGGTGTAGGAGAAGATGTCCGAGACGATCCGCATCGAGGGCTTCGGCGGATAGATGTAGGTGTTGCGGACCATGAATTCCTTCAGGATGTCGTTCTGAATGGTCCCCGCCAGATCCTTCTGCGCGACGCCTTGTTCTTCCGCCGCCACGATGTAGAGCGCCATGATCGGCAGCACCGCGCCATTCATCGTCATCGACACGGTCATGTCGCCGAGCGGAATGCCGTCGAACAACTGCCGCATGTCGAGGATGGAATCGATGGCCACACCCGCCATGCCGACATCGCCGGCCACGCGCGGATGGTCTGAATCATAGCCGCGATGCGTGGCCAGATCGAAGGCAACCGAAAGACCTTTCTGGCCGGCGGCAAGGTTGCGCCGGTAAAAGGCGTTGGACTCTTCGGCGGTCGAAAAGCCTGCATATTGCCGGATCGTCCAGGGCTGCTGGACATACATGGTCGGGTAGGGGCCGCGCACGAACGGCGCCAGGCCTGGATAGGTATCGAGATGCGGCAATCCCTTGAGGTCGCCCTGACTGTACAACTGCTTGACGACAAGACCTTCCGGCGTCGTCCGCTGTCCCTTGACCTCGACCGGTGCGCGGCGCGGCGGCACCCAGCCGATCTGACTGAAATCCGGAATCAAGAAGCGGCCCCGATGGATTGCTCGATGCGAACCGGCGACAGTGCCTCGCACAGCACGACACCCTCGGTGAAGGCAGGTCGCCGCTCTGCGTCCAGCGTTTCGACCGGACGCTCGCTTTTCAAGGGATGAAGCGTGGCGCCGACAATGGCCCGCTCGCCTGACTTGAAGGCAATGCCGCGCTGGGCGGCGGCAGTGCGGACGCGCTGCTGGATATATCCGTCCCGAAGGCTGGACAGCACGCCACCCTCTGCCTCGATCGCCTGCAACTCCGCCCACGCTGCTTCGCAAAGATCTGACGTCAGCGCTTCGACCGCGCCGGAGCCATGGGCGGGATCTGTGACATGATCGACATGGCTTTCATTGGCCATGATCAGTTGCGCATTACGCGCGACGCGGCGGGCAAAAGCCGCCGGCAGGCCGTGCGCGATCGTATGCGGCAGGATTGAGATCGAATCGGCGCCTCCCGCCGCCGCGGCGAAGCAGCCGATCGTCGTGCGCAGGATGTTGTTTTCGGGGTCCAATGCCGTCATCATGCGAAATGATGTCTCGGCATGGATATTGGCCGTGGAATTGGGGATCGAGCAGGCCTCCTGCACCCGTGCCCACAGCCTGCGCAGGGCCCGCACTTTGGCCATAGACAGGAACTGGTCCTGGTCGACGCTGAGCGCGAAACCGATATGAGGCGCGGCATAGACGAGCGGCTGCCGCGCCTTCTCGAACATCCTCAGATACGAAACCGCCGAAGCCAGCATGATGCCGAGTTCCTGCGCTTCCGTGGCGCCGGCATTGTGAAAGACGCGACCGTCCGCCTCCAGAAGCACACCGGGGACGCCCATCGAGAAGAAATGCGCCAGCGATTGCGGCATCGATTCCTGCAGCGCCTCGATCGACATGCGCAGTCGTCCGGTGCCGGCGAGGATAGCCGCCGGATCGATGCCGAAGGAAAGGTTGAGCTTTGCCGGATCGGAGCGGCGCTTGCTCAGGAACGCCACCAGCCAGTCGGCCATGGGGCGGCTCCACGGGTGGGTATCGATGCGGATCTGGACCCGGTTGAGGGGTACGCCCTCTAGTACCGTCTCCAGTGCCTGCGCCGTCCTCGGCAGGCCGTAGCCGAATGCGTTCGGAGCACCCTCGAAGACGAGCGACAGTCCCGTCGCGCCCTGCGCGATATCTTCCAGGACCTGGGTCTTGGCGCGATCGACATCGGGGTCGTCGACGCGCTGGCTGACGATCCAGGGCAATTGAGGATTGGCGCGCACGATCGGTTCCGTTCCGGTCGCGCGATCATAGAGCGGCTCGACGCGGATGTTGTCGTCGGTGTGCGAGACCAGCTTTTCCTCAAAGGATGCGCCGGCCGACGCCTTTTCCGCCAAGGCCAGCCATTGCTGACGCTGCGCATCCATTGGCTCAACATCCCTGGTCAAGGCTCCGGCGCCCATTCATCGTCCTCGTTCTATGTGGCCGCACCAGCCCGGGCAGCCCAGTCTACGGTCCCCGGACGGTTATCGCAATGCGCATCCAAGGCCTGAATCCCACCACCAGATATTCGATCCACCTGATATAGGTTGGCTTGCGTGGACCGACCATGGACGATTGCCAAACACCATCGAAATTCGCAAGTTCCAAAATCCGCTCCTGGCGATTGGTCCGGGTTTGGACGATTGGCCCTGATTGGATGATTGGCCTCGCTTTGGACAATTGTCATTGTCGCTATGCAACGGCCTCACTATACCTTCGGACAAAGGCTGGCCTTACACACATCACTTTGCGGAGAACCGACATATGGCTGACGATACCAGTATTTTCATCGGCGCCAGCCGCAAGCCCGACGACAGCTATCAGCGCGCCGAAAATCTGCTGCTGCAATACGGCAACCGCCACGGCCTGGTGACCGGCGCCACCGGTACCGGCAAGACTGTCAGCTTGCAGATCCTGGCCGAAGGTTTTTCGAATGCCGGCGTGCCGGTATTCTGCGCCGACATCAAGGGCGACCTTTCCGGCATCGCCATGATGGGCACCGCCCAGGATTTCCTTGTCAAGCGGGCAGAACAGGTCAAGCTTGACCCTTACGACTTTCAGGAATTTCCGGTCATCTTCTGGGATCTGTTCGGCGAGCAGGGCCACCCCATCCGCGCGACCATTTCGGAAATGGGACCGCTGCTCCTGTCGCGGCTGATGAACCTGACCGACGCTCAGGAAGGCATCATGAACATCGCCTTCCGCATCGCCGATGAGGAAGGGCTGCTGCTGCTCGACATGAAAGACCTGCAGGCGCTGCTCGCCAACATCGCCGAGCGCGCCGAAGAGATCAGCGCCCGTTACGGCAACGTCACCAAGCCGTCAGTAGGGGCCATTCAGCGCACGCTGCTGGTGCTGGAGCAGCAGGGCGCGGCGAATTTCTTCGGCGAGCCGGCTTTGCGGATCGCCGACATCATGCGCACCACGCGTGACGGTCGCGGTGCCATCAGCGTGCTCGCCGCCGACAAGCTGATGATGAATCCGCGCCTCTACGCGACGTTCCTGCTTTGGCTGATGTCGGAGCTGTTCGAGGAACTACCCGAAGTCGGCGACCCCGACAAGCCGAAGCTGGTGTTCTTCTTCGACGAGGCGCACCTCTTATTCGACGAGGCGCCGAAGGTGCTGATCGACCGGGTCGAGCAAGTGGTCCGCCTGATCCGCTCCAAGGGCGTCGGCGTCTATTTCGTCACGCAGAACCCTTTGGATATCCCCGAAAAGGTCCTGGCCCAACTCGGCAACCGCGTGCAGCACGCGCTGCGCGCCTACACGCCGCGGGAGCAGCAGGCGGTGAGGACGGCGGCCGAAACTTTCCGGCCCAATCCGGACTTCGACTGCGCCACCGCCATCACCCAGCTCGCCACCGGCGAGGCGCTGGTTTCGACGCTGGAGGCCAAGGGCATTCCGTCCATGGTCCAGCGCACGCTGATCCGTCCGCCGTCATCGCGGCTTGGACCCATCACCCCCGCCGAGCGGCAGAAGCTGATCGGGGAAAGCCCGGTCACCGGCCAGTACGACCAGGTCATCGACCGCGAGTCAGCTTTCGAGATGCTGCAGAAGAAGGCCAAGGAGGCGCAGGCGCAGCAGGCAGGCACCGGCGGCTCGCGCTGGACCATTCCAGGCTTCGGCAATGACGATCCCGCACCGCAGTCCGGCGGCAGGCGCGCGCCTGCGCCGCGCCCGTCCAACCGCCAGACGGTGGCGGAAGCCGCAATCAAGTCGGTCGTGCGCTCGGTCGGCTCTTCGGTCGGCCGTGCGATCGTGCGCGGAATATTGGGCAGCCTGTCGCGGGGGCGGTAGAATCGGGCAGCGGCGTTGCCGCTGTCCTGTGAGCTCAGAAAATCGCGTCCGTCACCGCTTTGACTGGTCCGAGCAGGACCGATCCATCCGGCACGCCGGCGTCGATCGGGATTGCCTTGTGGTTGGCCGTCGCCACCATCGGCTGGCGGGCGTCGCTGGTCACGATGACCGGCGTCTTGGAGGGCACGCGATCGTAAAGGTCGATGATGTCCTGGTTCATCAGGCGCACGCAGCCCGACGACACCGATTTGCCGATCGAGCGCCACTCCGGCGAGCCGTGCAGGCGATAGAGCGTGTCCACATTGCCCTGGAAGAGATAGAGCGCGCGCGCGCCGAGCGGGTTCTTCAAGCCGCCGGGCATGCCGCCATTGTCGGCGCTATACTGCTTCAATTCCGGCTGGCGGGCGACCATCTCATCCGGCGGCGTCCATTTCGGCCATTTCTGCTTCCATTGGACGACGGCGTCGCCCGACCACTCGAAGCCGGCGCGGCCGAGACCGACGCCATAACGGATGGCCTGGCCGCCCGGGCGAACCAGATAGAGGAAATGGCCTGTCGTATCGACGACGATGGTTCCCGGCTTCTGGCCGGTCGGGTCGGGCACGATCTGGCGCAGGAACTGCGGATCGATCCTGTCGACCGGGATGGCCGGCAGATCGAAGCCGCCATCGCTGACCGCCGCGTACATCGACGCATAGTCGGCAAGCGGAGGCTCGACATAGGTTGGTGGCGGCGGCTCGGCCGGCCCGGGGCCGGTGGTGGCGCATGCCGAAACCGCGATCGAGGCGGCGCCCAGGGCTGCGGCGTTGAGGAAGCCGCGACGGCTCAGGCGATAGGATTCGATTTCGGTTATGGACATGGCTGCCTTCTTTAAGACTCAAATCGCAACAAAGCGTCAACACGCCGACATCCGCTGCGGGTGCCTGACAACACCTGAGGCGATAGGCGGTTCCGATTCTGGCCCGAACGTGGACAAACAAAGGCGAAGCTGTGACTGCGCCGCCACTGTGGCGTTGGGGCCACAGGTCCGCTAGCCACCGGATACGAGGGCCTCCAGTGACGGCAGGATCAGGGCCGGCGGCAAGTCCCGGTATTCCTCCGGCTGGTTGGAGCGGTTGATCCAAACCGTGCGGAAGCCGAATTTGGTGGCGCCCGCTATGTCCCAGCGATTGGAAGACTGGAAGGAGATCGCGCCGGGATAGAGCCGCCAATCCGTGGCGACCATGTCGTAGACCGCCGGATCGGTCTTGAAGCGACGCACCGCATCGACCGAATAGATGTTGTCCAGGACCTGGTCGAGTGCCGCGGACTTGACCGCCGCCTCCAGCATTTCGGGCGAGCCATTGGAGAGGATCGCCAGCCTGGCGCCCGAGGCCTTGAGCGCCTTCAGCACGGCCGGCACTTCGGGATAACAGTCCAGCCTCCAATAGGCCTCCAGCAGCTTTGCCTTGAGACTAGGATCGGCCGAAGGGACCTTGCGCAAGGCGAAGTCCAGCGCCTGTTCCGTCAACTGCCAGAAGTCGGCGTAGGCGCCCATTAACGTGCGCACCCAGGAGTATTCAAGCTGCTTGGCGCGCCAGATTTCGGACAGGAGCTGGCCGTCGGGGCCGATCGCGCCTGCATGGCGGCGCACGGCCGCATGCACGTCGAATAGCGTGCCATAGGCGTCGAAAACATAGGCGGCGTATTGCATGGCAACAGTTTTGAGGCGAGGCGGGACAAGGTGCAAGCCTTGATTGCATCGCACCCGTCGCTGGCCTCAACAAAACTCCCCAATGCTGGTTGACGGCAGCGGCCAAAGCATCATCCAATGTTGTCACACAAGATCGACCGGAACAGGAAAACGCGATGACACTGGCGGCGGCGGCGCAATCCGCGACATGGACTTTCGTCGATGGCGATTGGTACGAAGGCAATGTCGCCATTCTGGGGCCGCGCAGCCACGCCATGTGGCTCGGCACCAGCGTGTTTGACGGGGCTCGCTGGTTCGAGGGCGTGGCGCCCGATCTCGAACTTCATGCCGCACGCGTCAATGCCTCGGCGATGGCGCTCGGCCTCGCGCCAAACATGACGCCCGAGCAGATCGTCGGGCTGACCTGGGACGGATTGAAGAAATTCGACGGCAAGACGGCGGTCTACATCAGGCCGATGTACTGGGCCGAGCATGGCGGCTACATGGGCGTCCCGGCCGATTCCGCCTCGACCCGTTTCTGCCTCTGCCTCTATGAATCGCCCATGATCTCGCCGACCGGCTTTTCCGTGACCGTATCGCCGTTCCGGCGCCCGACCATCGAAACCATGCCGACCAACGCCAAGGCCGGCTGCCTCTATCCCAACAACGGCCGCGCCATCCTCGAGGCCAAGGCGCGCGGCTTCGACAATGCGCTTGTGCTCGATATGCTGGGCAATGTCGCGGAGACCGGAAGCTCGAATATCTTCCTGGTCAAGGACGGCCATGTGCTGACGCCGGCGCCCAACGGAACCTTCCTGTCCGGCATCACCCGCTCGCGCACGATGACGCTGCTCGGCGACTATGGGTTCAGGACGACCGAAAAGACGCTGTCGGTGCGGGATTTCCTCGAAGCCGACGAAATCTTCTCGACCGGCAACCACTCCAAGGTGGTGCCGGTCACCCGCGTCGAGGACCGCGACCTGCAACCCGGCCCGGTGGCCAAGAAGGCACGCGAACTCTATTGGGATTGGGCGCATTCGACGTCAGCTGGCTGAGGTCCGGCCTTTTTGTCGCTGCGCGGTTGGCCCCAGGAAAAGCGTGTGACAGTTTTCGGGAACCCGCTTAGAAAGGGAACCGGCGCTTCATTCCCGGAGTTGCTCCAGCTCAATCCCGACCTATCTTACTCCGGTATCCACACCGGATTTTCCACGAGGGAGTACTACCCATGGCTTTCGAATTGCCCGCTCTGCCCTACGACTATGAGGCCCTGCAGCCCTATATGTCGAAAGAGACGCTGGAGTATCACCACGACAAGCATCACAAGGCCTATGTCGACAACGGCAACAAGCTCGCCGCCGAAGCCGGCCTCGGCGATCTTTCGGTCGAAGAGGCGGTCAAGCAGTCGTTCGGCAAGAACGCCGGCCTCTTCAACAATGCCGCCCAGCATTACAACCACATCCATTTCTGGAAATGGATGAAGAAGGGCGGCGGCGGCAACAAGCTGCCTGGCGCGCTGCAGAAGGCTTTCGACAGCGATCTCGGCGGCTACGACAAATTCAAGGCTGATTTCATCGCCGCTGGCACGACGCAGTTCGGTTCGGGATGGGCCTGGGTTTCGGTCAAGGACGGCAAGCTGGCGATCTCGAAGACGCCGAACGGCGAAAACCCGCTGGTTCATGGCGCATCGCCGATCCTCGGTGTCGACGTCTGGGAACACTCCTACTACATCGACTACCGCAACGCCCGGCCGAAATACCTCGAGGCCTTCGTCGACAGCCTGATCAATTGGGATCACGTGCTCGAGCTCTACGAAAAGGCAAATGCCTGATCGATCTTCCGAAAAGGCCCGGCACCCCCGGGCCTTTTCTTTTAAGTCGAAGCCCCACCGCAGCCAGAGTCGTCCAAATTCATGCGGAGAGAAGGGAATATTCCTCCTCCCACAGCCGTTAACGTCCTGTCCTGAAATGCCTTCATCACGGAGCCAAATGAATGAGAAAGCTTGTCATCGCCATCTCTATGCTCGCACTCGCCGCGTCGGCGGCCTTTGCCGATCCCGTCCTCGGCCGGCAGGCACTGATGAAGGAACGCGGAAAGATCGTCGGCGGCCTGTCGAAAGTGGTCAAGGGCGAGGAACCTTTTGATGCCGCCGCGGTGCTGACGCAGTTGCAGGCATTGCAGGCAAATGCCGAGAAATTCGACGTAGAGGCCTTGTTCCCGAAGGGCAGCGATACCGGCGACACCACGGCGGCGCCAAAGATCTGGGAAGACATGGCCGGCTTCAAAACGGCCGAGGATAAGTATCTTGCCGACGTCAAGGCCTCGGTCGCGGCGGCTCCGGCCGACGTCGACGCGCTGAAGACACAGATCGGCACCATCGGCTCGGACTGTGGCACCTGCCACCAGAGCTACAGGGTCAAGAAGGGCTGATCGCCTGATATGGCATGGCTGAAGAAGCTCGTCGGCGCGGCCCTCGTTCTGGGCGTCGCCGGCGCGGCCGCCGGGTGGCTGCTGTCGGCACCCGTCAGGCTTGATGCGACCGCTCTGGCGCAACTCGGCCCAGGCGATGTTGTCCGGGGCAAGCGCATTTTCTATGCCGGCGGCTGCACCTCATGCCATGCGAAGCCTGGGTCGCGGGGCGATGCGCGGCTTCAACTCGTGGGCGGGCTTGAACTCAAGACGCCGTTCGGCACCTTCGTGCCTCCCAATATTTCGCAAGATCCCAATGATGGCATCGGCGCATGGTCGGTCGGGGATCTCGCCAATGCCATGCTGAAGGGTGTTTCGCCCACGGGTGAGCATTTCTATCCGGCCTTTCCCTACGCCTCCTACGCGCGCATGAAGCCGTCTGATGTCGCCGACCTCTACGCTTTCCTGAAGACGCTTCCCCCCGTCGCCGGCAAGGCGCCGGGCAATTCGCTGGCGTTCCCTTTCAACATCCGGCGAGGCATTGGCCTGTGGAAGCGCCTCTATCTCAGCGACCAGCCTGTCATTCCCCTGCCTGATGGCACGCCGGGACTCGCGATGGCAGGCCGCTACCTGGTCGAAGGACCGGGTCATTGCGGCGAATGCCATACGCCGCGCGACTTGGCTGGCGGCACCAGGAAGGGCCAATGGCTGGCCGGCGCCGTCGCCGCCGAGGGTTGGGGCGTCGTGCCAAACCTTACTTCGGGCGAGGGGGGTATCGGCAGCTGGTCCGCATCCGACATCGCAAACTACCTGGAAACCGGGTTCACGCCGGATTTCGATTCCGTCGGCGGCGCCATGGTCGATGTGCAGCGCAACATGGCCGAACTGACGGCGGACGACCGCGCGGCGATTGCCGCCTATCTCAAGGCGATACCGCCGCACCCCAACGGCTATCCGGCTCGCAAGAAAAGCACGAAATAGGTCGGGAATCCATAAAGTGGGAAGGGCCCGCATCTGTAGGATACGAATATGCGCCAAGCCCTGAGTGCATTATGGGCCATTGATAGTCCGTTGCGCGACTGGCTTACCTCTGCGAGATAGTACATCCAGCCCAATCCAGGGACGTTTAACTATGCTCGCCGTCTATGGCGAAGGTCGTGGCTTCCGTGTTGTTTGGCTGCTCGAGGAATTAGGATTGGCTTATCGGCTGCGCCCGGTCGATCTGCTCGCAGTCGAGAATGATCGCGGTTTTCTCGCGATCAACCCCGCCGTCGCCCCGCACGATCCCGCTTTCGCCTTCTATCTGCAATTTTTTCACTTAGGCGAGGCCGGGCTCGCCGGCCGATGAACGCCGTCTTAGTCGGTCGCGAACCGGCGCCCGAAGCCGAACGAGATGCCCGGGTTACCCGCTGGGCATTGGAGACCTTCGAGAGCCGGCTGGGGTTGGTTATCCGCCGCCTCGCGGATTGCCCCTATCTCGCCGGCGAGCGGTTCACTGCTGCCGATATCTCGGTGAGCTACGCCCTCCCGCTCGGCCTGCGAACTGGTAACTATGTCCCCGGTCTATCGAGCGGGACTATCTCGCTCGCACGACGGCACGCCCCGCCTACGCCCGAGCAATGGAAAGCTGTCAGGCCACCAAGGCGTGGGCGGCGAGATCACCGGGATTGTAGTGCTCGCTTCATCGAAGCGGCCAAGCGCCTGGTTGAGCAGTCGCGAAAAGTTCCTCATGGGGGTCTACCAATTAGGGGGCCTCCTCGCATGGTTCAGCTGGCTTCAATCCGGCCGTGGCTCCACGCTTACGAGTCTACTTGCCTAATCTTCGGACTGCAGGTGACGATCGCCGAGGAAATCGAAGCCCGTCTCAAAGAAATGATTGTAGTTGCAGGTCATTTCCTCGCCCGGGGCGATGTCGCGCAAGGCGTAGGTTTCCTCGGGTGACGAGACATCGCAATTCGGCTCGTCGTCATGGTTCATGTAACGGGCGTCGTCGGCTTCGAAGACGATATAGGCCGGATCGCGCCGGTCGGGATAGGAATAGCGGTCGAGATAGTTCTTTACCGGCCCGGTCTCGCCCTCATAGGTCTCGACGTCGATGATCCGGTCGAACCGGGGGTCGAGCTTCCAGACCAGCGTGCCCTTGGCAATGTGGTTCTTGGCAAACACACCGATGCCCTGGATCGGCGATTTGTCGAGATAGACGTCGACGAGCAGCATAATGGACCCTTGTGCGAATGTGGGCTTCACGCCCGGGAAAATCGTGCTTGGGTAGCGCGCGACCGTTGCAATTGCGAGCGGAAATCAGCTGGGCGGAATTCAAAAAATATGATCGGCAGACGTGAGTCGCCTGGCTTCAGCGCTGTTGCAAGGCCAGGCGGACACCCAGGGCGCAATAGATGCCGCCGACAACCTTGCCCTGCCATTTCAGCACTGTCGGATTTTGGCGCAGGAAACCGCCCAGCCGCCCTGCGCTCACGGCAAACACGACCGTGCTGAAAAGCCCCAGCATGACGAAGATGATCCCCAATACGGCTAACTGAACCATCGCCGATCCTTTTTCGGGCCGCACGAACTGAGGCAGGAAAGCGAGGAAGAAAAGCGCGGTCTTGGGGTTGAGCACCTCGGTCAGGACGGCCTGTCGAAACGCCTTTCCGGCAGAGATCGCGAGCGCGCCGGCGGTCGGATCGATCGGCGCTCTCTCGATGATGGCGCGAATGCCGAGGTAAACGAGGTAGGCCGCGCCGATATACTTTATGATGCTGAACAGCGTCGCCGAAGTAGCGATGATCGCCGAGATGCCGACCATCGCCATCACGGTATGAAACACATCGCCGGCCGCGATCCCGGCGCCGGTGGCGATCCCGACCCTGGTTCCCGAACTCGTTGCGCGCGCGATCGTCAACAGTGTGGCCGGACCTGGAATGAAGACAAAACCGAACACAACCGCGATATAGGCTATCAATGTGGACAGATCGATCACCGCGGCGTTCCTCCGTAAACTATGCCTTGTCCGTTACCTTCAGCGTGAAGGCATAAGTATAGGCGATCTCCTCCAGGCGCGAAAACCGACCGGAGGCACCGGCATGGCCGGAATCCATGTTGATTTTGAACAGCACCGGATTGGCGCCCCTCTTGCGGTCACGGAGCCGCGCCACCCACTTGGCCGGCTCCCAATAGGTGACGCGCGGATCGGTAAGGCCGGCGAGCGCCAGGATCGGCGGGTAGTCGAGTGCTGCGATATTGTCGTAGGGCGAATAGGCGGCGATCGTCCGGTAATCGTCGGCCGACGCAATCGGATTGCCCCATTCCGGCCATTCCGGCGGGGTCAGCGGCAGCGTCGCGTCGAGCATGGTGGTAAGCACATCGACGAACGGAACCTCGGCCACGATGCCGCCGAAGCAATCCGGCGCCATGTTGGCGATGGCGCCCATCAGCATGCCGCCGGCCGAGCCGCCCTGCGCGACGATGCGGTCATGTGCGGTATAGCGCTCGGCCACGAGATGGCGGGCGCACGCGATGAAATCGGTGAAGGTGTTCATCTTGTGCGCCCGCTTGCCGTCATCGTACCAGCCATAGCCCTTGTCCTTGCCGCCGCGGACATGGGCAATGGCAAAGACGAGGCCGCGATCGACCAGCGAGAACCAGTTGGTATTGAAGGCGGCCGGAACGGCAATGCCGTAGGAACCATAGCCGTAGAGCAGGCAAGGCGCGGAGCCGTCCAGCGGCGTGTCGCGGTGATGCAGAAGCGAGATCGGCACCAATTCACCATCGGCCGCGGGCGCCATCAGCCGCCTCGTGACGTATTGATGCGGGTTATGGCCGGACGGCACTTCCTGGGTCTTGAGCAGCACACGCTCACGGGTGCGCATGTTGTAGTCGAACATCTGCGACGGCGTCGTCATCGACGAGTAGGAAAAGCGCATCATCTCGGTGTCGTATTCCAGGGCCCCTGAAAGGCCGAGCGAGAAGGCTTCCTCATCGAAGAAAATCAGATGCTCTTCGCCGCTGGCACGGTCACGCACGACGATACGCGGCAGGCCTTCCTTGCGCTCGAGCCGGACCATGTGGTCCTTGAAGCCGATCACCGACAGGATCAGCCGGCCCGGTTCATGCGGCACCAGTTCCTGCCAGTTGGCGCGGACCGGATCGCTTGCCGGCGCCGTCATGATCTTGAAGTCCTTGGCACCATCCGCATTGGTCAGGATGAAGAATATGTCGCCGCCTTCCTCAAGTTCATATTGAAGGCCGGTCTCGCGCGCCGAAACCAGCTTGGGTTCGGCAAACGGATCGCTGGCGCTCAACAGGCGGTATTCCGAAGTCTCGTGATCGTTGATGCCGATCATGATCCATTGATTGTTGCGGGTTCCGTCGACGTCCATGAAGAAGCCGGGGTCGGTTTCCTCGTAGATCAGGCGGTCTCTTTCGGGGTTCTGTCCAAGTGCGTGGAACAGAACCTTGGACGGCCGGTGGTTTGGATCGAGACGCGTGTAGAAGAACCCGTCATTGCCCGCGTCCCAGACGCCCGAACCGCCGGTGGCGGGAATCTGGTCCGCCAGTTCCTTACCATCGGCAAGGTCGCGCACACGCAGCGTGTAGAATTCGGAACCCTTGTCGTCGAAGGCCCACAGGAGCTTGCGATGATCGGCCGAATGTTCGACGCCGCCAAGCCGGAAATAGGCCTTGCCCTCGGCCTCGGCGTCACCGTCGAGCAGGATCTGCTCGGGCCCGCCGTCGCGCGGCATGCGGAAATAGCGCGGCTGCTCGCCGCCGAGCTTGAAGGAAGAGCCATAGGCGTAAGGCCCGTCCTTCATAGGAACGGATGAATCGTCTTCCTTGATGCGGCCCTTCATTTCCTTGAAGAGCTGCTTTTGCAAATCTGACGTGTCGGCCATCAGCTTCGACTGGTAGGCATTTTCGGCTTCGAGTTCGGCGCGGATTCCAGGATCGAGCAAGGAGGGATCCCTGAACATCTCCTGCCAGTTATCCGCCCGCAGCCAGGCATATTCGTCGGTTCGCGTGATGCCGTGATGCGTGTCCGAGACTGGCCGCTTCTCCGGGGAAGGGGCGCTGACGATTGGAAATCGGGAAGTCCTGGTCATTGCGTCTCGCTCTGGAAATATCTTGAATGACGAATGAACACACCGATCAGGGCGGGTTCAAGAGCAGTTGCGTAGAGGTGGTGTGGGCCCATGAGGTGGCCGGGAGGAGGGAAGATGACTATTCGGTCTCGTATTGCTGCGGCCTTCGCCGTTGCTTCGCTAACTCTGGTCTTTGCCGGCCAGTCTCATGCGACCGTATTCGCGGCTTGGCAAGTGGCCAATGTGCCGTTCGGCGACACGCTCAATGTGCGCAAATATCCGTCGGGAACATCCCAGAAACAGGCCGCCTACCCGAACGGGGCGCGTCCTGCAGATGACCGGGAGATGCACCGGCGGCATAAACCTGCTCGATATCGCCAATCAACCGGCATGGAAACAGCAGCAGACGGTTCGCTATCGCTGGTGCGAAATCTGGCATGACCCCGCCAAGAACGGCGTCTTCGTAACCGGCTGGGCCTATGGCGGATACATCGCGCCGTTTTGACCGGGGAATGGCCTGATTGATGGCGGGATGGTTTGGCAACCTATGGTTTCGTGGACAGGTGTGAACAACCAAGCTTGTCGGTGTGGTCGCCAAGCAAACCGGGAGCATTGAAACTTGTTTTGTGAGTTATCGCGAATGTAACGATTAGCTGACCCGACGTCAGCCTTTGTCCGTTTGGCGACCGAAATATCGAAAAATTACATGGTGCACGAAAGATTGAAGCTGATCGCGCAATAGTTGACCAACATTCGTAAATATAATGCAGAGAGCGAATTGACTTACTTGACGTGTGGCCGCATTGATGTCCCTGTGACGCGAATCGTCGCAGCTCTATCTGCGCAAAATTCGTGCAATGCCCTGTTTGTAAAAAGGGGCACAGATCGACGTAACTCTTGTTGGGGCCTGAAGACCATGGATATTGTCGAAACACCTTCCAGAAACAATGATGCGCTGATCGAGCTTACCGCCGATGTGGTGGCTGCCTATGTCAGCAACAATCCCGTGCCGGTCGGCGAACTGCCGAACCTGATATCCGATGTCCACGCCGCTCTCGGGCGTGTGGGCGGAACCGTCGAACAGCCGCCTGCCGACAAGCAGAAGCCGGCTGTCAACCCGAAACGCTCGGTTCATGACGATTACATTGTCTGTCTTGAAGACGGCAAGAAGTTCAAGTCGCTCAAGCGTCACCTGATGACCCACTACGATCTGACGCCCGATCAGTATCGCGAAAAGTGGAACCTGGACCCAAGCTATCCGATGGTTGCCCCGAACTACGCGGCGGCCCGTTCGCAGCTTGCCAAGAAAATGGGCCTTGGTCGCAAGCGCAAGGCGCGGTAGTCGCGGCTTGCCGGATTAGAACTGAAATCAAACGGCGCCTTCGGGCGCCGTTTGATTTTGCGGGCGAGTGCAATTCCAGGAAAAGTGTGAACCGGTTTCCCGGGAAAAGCGCGTAGCGCTTTCCCCAGGGAATTGCGTCAAAACAAGGAAGATCGGGGCAGAAGCCTGTCAGGCGGTCTGCGCGAGCGCCATCTCGGCATCGCGTTTGATGCGCTTGACCATCGAGCGAAGGCCGTTGGCGCGCTGGGGTGACAGGTGTTCGTCGAGGCCGAGTGCCTTCAGCGTCGCTTCAGCGTCGGTTTTCTGGATTTCGCTGGCCGTCTTTCCGGAAAACAGCGCCAGCATGATCGCGACCAGTCCGCGCACGATATGGGCGTCCGAATCGCCCGTGAAGGTGATGACGGGATCGGCGCCCGGACCCCGTTCGGTGGTCAGCCAGACTTGGCTGACGCAACCTGGCACCTTGTTGGCGGCGTTGCGCTCGGCATCGGGAAAGGGAGGCAGCGCTTCGCCAAGCTCGATGACGTAACGATAGCGGTCCTCCCATTCCTCGAGGAACGAGAAGTCGTCGCGGATCGTCTGGATCGTGGTCGTCATGACCCGGATATAGTCACGCGATGGCGCCGCGTCACGGAAAAACAAGAACACCGCGGACGTCGAGAGGGCAGACGGTCCGCGGTGCGCCGTCGAGACGGCCTAATTCTTTATCGGCAGGTTGACCGTTTGGGGCAGGACGATTTCTTCCGGCTCGCTGCCCGTCAGTGTCGAGACGTCGGGGCCGGCGGACTTGTCGTCCAGCATGGCGGCCGCGATCTTGGCGGTCTCCTTGGCGCGTGCGGTGATGGTGTGCATCGCCGATTTCCCGGTTTCGCAGACATCGGGCTTGCGTTCGCAGATACCGGCGATGTCGCCGACGGCGTCCCGCGCCGCGAACAGCGCCTGGATCGGCCCGACGCTTTGCTGGCCCGTTTCATCGGACCCGACACCCAGCGGCAGCGCCAGCAGCACCAGTGAAAACCAGAAAGCCATTCTTATCAGGAAGAACATGCCTTGCCTCTCGTCGTGACCGGATCATGCATCATAGGGCACGACCTCTTTTATGGGCAGGATGTTGGCACACAGGCACAAAGGACGGCTTGCATGATCGCCGAGAATTTTCCTCAAATTTTAGGCAAATTCGAGACGAAGCGTTTTGTTGTCGATTTGTTTCATATCGGGACGATTCTCGTTACCATTCGATAACCATCTATCTGGTTGTTTTTACCGGATTTTTCGCAAATGGACGCGATCCCGTTCCTGCCTCTGGGCCGCTGATGACGGGCATTCGCGAATAACCCTCCGTTTACTATGGCTGCATTTGCCCGGGCTTTCGGCGGCCGTCATCCCGATATTTGCCGCAGGGCCGGCCTTGGTCCGCCCTGCCTTATCCATTCCTTAAACGCTGGATGCGAGTTTCAAAGCCACCAAGACGATCTGCAAAAGCAGAGCTGTTCACGACGAGTGCGAGTGCGTTGAGTTGATGCCGATCGAGGCCAGATACGCTGAATTGCCTGGCGCAATGGCGGCCGGTTGTGAACGCATGGTTCATCCCAGCGTTCTCGGGCGCAGCGACCGCGAGCGCCAGCGCCGTTTCATCGGCGTGATGCTGGCCGCGCCGTTCTTTGCAGCGGGTGCCGCGGTCACGCTGGTTACGTCGGGCATGGGGGCTGCGGTGACCATGGCCGCCATTTTCGCGGCCTTCGGTCTGTGCTGGTTCGTCGCCCTGCTGGTAGCAGCGACCGGCAAGATGGCCGCCGCCGGGCCGATCGCCCTGGCGATGGCGGCGATAGCCCTTGGCGGTCTCATCGGTGCCGCCGGCGGATTGAGTTCACCTGTCGCCATGCTTGCCTTGGCGCTTCCATTCGAAGCCTGGTGGATCGGCACCTCGCGGCGTGCTGCTGTGTGGGGGGGCGCCTCGGCCGTCATTGCCATCGCCCTTCAGTCCCTGTCGGCCACCTTCCTTCCATTCGCGGAGGCGCACATCGCCGCCTGGCACTGGCTGGTGCCATTGGCGTGGGCGCTGACCCTCCTCCCGCGCATTTCGGCTTTTCGCGGCACCGCCGGCGCGGCCGCTACGCTCGATGCAGGTGACGGATTGGAAGACATCATCGACGCGGTGGTCTTTCGGGTCACCCGCCACGGCGAAGTCGTGGAGGCGTCCGCCAAGGCGCGTACGCTTCTGAAATTGCCACCTGAATTGTTGTCCGGAACGGGCCTCTTCGACCGCGTCCACCTGTCGGACCGTGTCTCCTATCTCAGCGCCCTGGCCGACATGCGTGACGGCGCACTGTCGCGCCGCCTCGAATTGCGCATCAGGCTGCCCCAGAGTGGCAACGGCGCCCACAACGGAAATGGTTTGGTGGCCGACAACTACCAGCCATTCGCGCTCGAACTGGTGCGCGGCGAGGAACAAAGCGACGTTTTCACGCTTGTCCTGCGCAAGAACGACGAGACCGCGCGGTTGCGCGAAGAACTGGCGCAAGCCAATGAGACGGCGGCCGCCGCCGAAGTGGCCAAGGGCCGCTTCCTCGCAGTGGTGAGCCATGAACTGCGTACACCCTTGAATGCCATCATCGGCTTCTCCGACATGCTGCTGCACGAGATGTTCGGCGCCTTCAAGGATCCGCGCCAGAAGGAATATGTCGGCCTCGTGCGGGATTCGGGCCAGCATCTGCTGGCAGTCGTGACATCCATACTCGACGTCTCGAGGATCGAATCGGGTGTCTACGCCACCGAGCCGGAGCCGTTCCGGTTCATGGAAGCCGTGGACATGTGCCAGTCGATGATGCGGCTGCAGGCGCAGGCCAAGAACATCGACCTGCAGACGCAGATCGCCCCTGACGCGGGCGATATCAATGCCGATCGCCGCGCGGTACAGCAGATGCTCATCAACCTCGTTTCCAACGCGATCAAGTTCACGCCCGACGGCGGCGATGTCGTCGTCGGCGCCAAGCGGATCGGCTCACGTCTGCATTTCTGGGTCAGGGACACCGGCATCGGCATCGCCGAGGAGGATTTCGCCAATCTCGGCAAACCCTTCATGCAGATCCAGAACGACTATACCCGCCGTTTCGAGGGTACGGGTCTTGGCCTTTCCCTGGTGAAGGGGCTGGTGGCCTTGCATGATGGCACCATGTCGATCGAAAGCATGCCGGGCGAGGGCACCACGGTGACCATCAGCCTGCCGGTCAGCGGGCCGAAGGGACGCCCCGCCAACTCGACCGGAGTGCTGACGATGCCGGTGACGAGGGCGAAAGGGGACGGAAATGGCTCGCTCCGCAAAACAGGCTAAGGCGGTCAAACGCCGCAGCAACGCCTTGCAGGACGGCGCCATCGCCGTTGGCGGCATGATTTCGCGCAATCCCGTCCTGGTGGGAGGATCGACCGCATTCCTGGTGACGCTGTTCTACGTCTCGGCCAACGCGCTGTGGTATCAGCCTTTCCCGCACGCCGGGGCGTTTTTCGCCACGCGTCATTTCCAGGGCTTTCCGCACGCCGCCGCCGACGAGCCGGAAACGACAATCAACATTGTGCGGTCCAATGCCGCGCCCGCCCCGATTAAGGGCGATCCGGTGGTCGAGCAGGTGCAAGGCATATTGAAGGACCTCGATTTCTATTCCGGCACCGTCGACGGCATTTCCGGCCCCAACACGCGCAAGGCCATACAGGCCTATCAGCAGAAGGTCGGGCTGAACGCCTCGGGCGAGATCGATGCGCTGCTGCTGGATCAACTGGGTGCAACGCCGAAGACGGCCGCCGTGCCCAAGCCGCAGCCTCGTCCCGACATTGCGCCGGCCGCTGTTCCCGTGTCCTTGCAGACGAATGAGGCACAGACGAATGCCGCTTTGCAGGGGCCTGATCCCCGCATCGTCAAGATCCAGGCTGGGCTCAAGGCCTTCGGCAATGACGACATGCAACTGGATGGCGTCGTCGGTGCACGCACGAAGGCGGCGATCAAGGAGTTCCAGACGCTGTTCGGGTTGCCGCAGACCGGCGAACCCGACGAGATCGTCTACGTCAAGATGCGCGAGATCGGCCTGACCAACTGACAGCCGAAACGACGGCTCGCCCTGCATCGGAAATTTCGATAGAGAGCCCGCATGTTGTCGGGAGTCTTCGATGCGCGTAACCGCTGATCTGTGGGTGTCGGCCCTGTTGCGCCGAGTTTTCGGCGCTGGCGGATTTGCCGCCGTGGTCAATCGCGGCGCGACAGAGGCCGGGGCTGTGTTCATCCTGGCGCGGGGCAGGATGGGTGAAACGGCTCTCTACGGGCCGGCGCCGCAGACAAGCTACGATTCGGCCAAGCCCGAAGACCGCTTTTTCAGCCTTCTGGCCGCCGGCGATGATGCGTCCGTGCTGGATGCGAGACTTGAGCGCGAGAAAAAATTCGATCCCGACATTTGGGTGGTCGAGATCGAGGCCGGGAATGTTCCCGTCGAGGAGTTTATTTCCGTGAAGACACCCTGAGGCCGGGGGCGTCGGCTTCGTCGCTGTTGGAGGCCTTGCGGCTGTCGCCGTTTGTCGGCGAAGCATCGCGAGCTGCCCTGGACGGGGTTTTGGCTTTCCATCCCCGCACTTTGTCCAGGGCCGTATCGCGGTGCAGCAGGCGGTAACGGTCGAGATAGGTGCGGATGGCCTGCGGATGCGGGAACAGGCCGGGATAGACGGCAACCGTGATCAGGAATGCCCGGTCCTCGCTGAAATCGAGCGAACGCAGCGCCGCAAGCAGCGGCGCATAATTCTGGTTGGCGGTCAGCGATTGCGCGATCGAAAAATCAATGTTGAGGGCATCGGCAAGCGCGGTCTGGAAGAACGCGGCGTTACCCGTCAATGCCGTCTCGCGCAGTCTGACATAGGTATCCGCACCTGGGAACGCATCGACCTTCGCCGCCAAGGCTTCGTCGCCGGTGTGCATCATGGAGCGCAGCCTGCGCCGCGCGTTCTCGGCGGCAACGCCGGGCGTCTGCTGAGTTTCCGCGCTGTCCGCCGTCGCTTGCGTCTTCACGGCAGGGCTTTGCGCCGGGGCTGCTTCCGGAACCCGCGTCCGCACCAGGGTCGGTCTTTCCAGCGCCCTGATCAGATCGGCGATGGTCGGGTTCAGGTCCTTGCGCCGCGCGATGGCGCGCGCATGCGGCAGCCCGTGCCGGCCAATCAGCGCGATCAGGTCGATATCGCTGACCGCGCGTGAGCGGATGAGCAGCGGAGCGGCAATGTCGACCGGTTCCTCGCAAAGGCGCCGCACCAGGGCCGCGGGTGCATATTCGCATTCGGAAAGGGCGGCTGCCACGTAGCGCCGCGATTCGACGGATACACTGTCGAACAGCGGCAGCGTCAGATCTTCGAGCTGGCCGATCTCGCGGCGTGACGGTCGGGTCAGCGAGCAGAACGCCGACACGGCGGCGCGGAACAGCCTCTCAGCTTTTCCCGATTCCGTCCTTATCGCGATTTGCCTGAAGTCCGAAGATGACACGAAGGATACGCCTGACAACAGATACACACACTCGACATCGCGCCACCGGAACCATGTCGGTTTCGCGTTTGCCTCGGTCAGAACTCTCTGACCTGGGAACAAAGATCAAGTTAGCGGCGATCCGTTAGCGCTCCGTTAACCCTCTGCCGGCCTTAATGATATTTGGAGGCGTTGCGTTGTGCTCCGGGGAAACCGAGAGGAATGCGCGAACCATGGGCATGGTACTGTCTTTCGTGCCGCGTGCGGCACCGACCAATCGAGCAAAGCAAACCACCGAAATACCGGCGGCCGTAATCATATTTCCCGGCATCCGCTATGAGCGGTCCAGCACCGGCGAAGCGCGGCCCGCGGGGCCAGACAAGCCGGGATCGCCACGGCCGCCCGTGCCGCACCACTGAGCTTGCTGAAGCCCTAGAAATCCTGCAGCTCGCAGGAACTCTGATCGAGAAAGCGCGACACGATCGGCTTCCAGCTCTCGTCCGGCACGAAGCTGCGGATGACGAAGATGCCTTCGTCGATGGGCGCTTCGACGAAAATCGCTCCCTGGAGGTCTTCAGGCAGGTCCTTGCGCACGTCGATCATCTGCGCCGGCGTCAGCACGACCGCATCCAGCTTGCCACCGGTCGCCGTGTGGTCGTTGAAGGAATAGATGTTGTGACCGCTGCGGTCATAGACCGACACCGACCAGAAGGGGACGTCGCCCGGCGCCTTGATCCGGACCATTCCTTCCTCGAGGTCGAAGCGGCAGGCCGTGGCATAGAACAGCGGGTCGACCGATTTCACCACCGGCGCGCCGCCGGCTTCGGCATCGAGCCGGTTCATCCTGTAGAGATCGGATGCCATGGAAAGACGCGACCAGGCGTCACGTTCGGAAAAATCCGGCACCAGAAGCAGGACGATAATGTGGACAATGCCGGCGCCGACGAGGCCGAGCAGGACGGCGTGCAGAAGCCTGCGCAGGGCGGCATGCAAACTACGCATCGCAGCCCGCCCTCACGATCCTGGGCAGCGAAACGTCGGACAGGCCGGTGCTGCTGGCGATCGGCGTGTCGTAGAAGGTCAGGACGAAATACATCTTCCCGGAACCGTCGGTCAGAAGCCAGTTGCCCGGCATCGGGTGATGGCCGACGGAGATGATCACGGAATTGTCCGGTTGGCGCAGCACCCCGTAGGACTGAAGTGCCGCAAGCCGGGATTTGCCTGTCTCGACGACGCCGAGCGATCGATCGGCGGCATAAAGCGTCCAGAATCGGGCTGTCGGAAATCCACCCTCGACCCTGTAGGCGCATTCCCGCTTGAGCTGGTCGCCGGCGGCGTCGTTTTCCGCCACGAAGGACAGGCCTTCGGCGCGGCCGAGCGCCAGCACCCCCTCGCGCGCCACGCGCGCCTTGGAATAGGGGTCCGCGGCCGATGTGCCGATGTCGGGGAAGGCGGTCCACTGGCCGATCCTGATTGCGCCGACCCCGTCCTGGATCTTCAGCGCATACCAGACGCTGGCGCCGCCCCCGCCAATGGCTATGGCAAGTGAAATCAGCATCAGGAGGGCATTCTTGAGCATGAAGGGCCGGGTGCGCGAAGGATTGCAGTTCGGGGATATCGCGGCGCGGGGTCTTGTGGCAAGCCGGCGTGATGGATTTGCCTGCCGACCCGGCTCGCGCCGGGGCGGATGTCACAGGGCCGAAAGCGTTTCGGGTGGAGTGGGGGCGTCGAGTTTGGGCGCCGTCTGGAACAGCTGGCTCATGTCCCTCAGCGTCTGCGTGGTTCGGCTGGACAGCACCGGCGGCCGCTCGGCGGCGGTATCGGCCGCTGCCTGCTCCTCGGTCTTCTTCTGCGCCTCGGCGGCCTTGGCCGCGATCTCCTCGTCGACGAAGGGTTTGTCGATGCCGGGGATCGGCTTCAGGTCGATGTTCTGGTGCGCGTAGACCATCATCCGCTGCCATACCATCGCCGGCAGCGAGCCGCCGGTCATGTTCTTGGTCGGTGTGAAATCGTCATTGCCCAGCCACACTGCCGCCGTGTAGTTGCCGGTGAAGCCGACGAACCAGGCATCGCGGTAGGACTGCGTCGTGCCGGTCTTGCCGGCGACGACGATGTTGGGAATTTGCGCCCGCCGCGCCGTGCCCATCACCGGCACGGCCGTCAGCATGGTGTTCATGGATTTCAGGGCCTGCTCGGACAGCACGCGGTGCGGCGGCGGCGCGTCCTTGGTCCAGTCGTAAACCACGTCGCCGGTACGCGTGACGAGCTGGGTGATGCCGTGCCGGGAGCCGACGAAGCCGTTCTGGGCGAACACGCTGTAGCCCGTCGCCTGGTCCATCACGGTCATGCCCGAGGTGCCGAGCACCATCGTCTTGTGCCCTTCGAGCGGCGATTCCACGCCAAACGATTCCGCCAATGCCTTGATCGGCGCGATGCCGAGATGGTCTTTGGCCAGCCGCACCGGCACGGTGTTGATCGACTTGGCCATCGCCATGATCAGGGTGATGTTGCCCGCCGATTCGCCGCTGTAATTATGCGGTGACCAGTTGCCCCAGCTGATCGGCCCGCCAGAAATGATCGAGTTCGGCGTGAAACCGTGTTCCATCGCCGTGGCGTAGACATAGGGCTTGAACGACGAGCCGGTCTGGCGCAGCGCTTTGGTGGCGCGGTTGAACTGGCTGGCGCCGTAGTCACGGCCGCCGACGATCGCTCGCACCGCACCATTGGTCTCGATGACCACCACGGCACCTTCGGTGACGTTGTATTCCTTGCCGAACTGGCGCAGGTGGAACTCGACGGATTCCTCCGCCGCTTTCTGGATGTTGGCGTCGAAGGTGGTGTGAGCGACCAGCGAGTGCTGGCCGGGCTTGGCGATCTTCTTGACCTCGTCGAAGGCCCAGTCGAGGAAATAGTCGGGACTTTTCTGTTCGCCGCGATCGACGACATCGGCCGGATGCAGTCTTGCCTGCAGCACCTGGCCTTCGGTCATGAAACCGGAATCGACAAGGTTGGACAGCACCACATTGGCGCGAGCGCGCGCCGCCGGCAGGTTGATGTGCGGCGCGTATTTGGTGGGCGCCTTGAACAGGCCGGCGAGCATCGCCGCCTCGGCAAGGTTCAGGTCCTTGACGCTCTTGCCGAAATAGAAATCCGCCGCCGCCTCGATACCGAATGTGCCGCCGCCCATATAGGCGCGGTCGAGATAGAGCTGCAGGATTTCCTTTTTCGACAGATTGGCCTCCAGCCACAGCGACAGGAAGGCTTCCTTGATCTTGCGCTCGAACGTGCGCTCGTTGGTCAGGAACAGGTTCTTGGCCAGCTGCTGGGTGATGCTGGAGCCGCCCTGGACGACCGAGTTTGCCCGCACATTCTCGAAGATCGCGCGCGACAGGCCGAGCACGTCGATACCGTAATGATCGAAAAACCTGCGATCCTCGGTGGCGAGCACCGCCTTGATGACGTGGTCCGGCATCTCGTCGACCGGCACGGAATCGCGCTGGATGATGCCGCGCTGGCCGATCTCGTTGCCGTACCGGTCAAGGAAGGTGACGGCGAAGTCGCCCTGGGCACGCCAGTCGCCGGTGGTGTCCTGGAAAGCGGGTATCGCCAGCGCCAGCATCACCACCATGCCGCCGGCGCCGAGTGTAAAACCTTCGCTCAAAAGTTCGATGAAGCCACGGCGCCAGCCCTTGAGACGGAAGCGCCGCGAGAAGATCGTCGCGGCCTCCCAGAACTGGCGCGCCTTGAACCCGATCTCATAGAGAGAGGAATCGAGCCACGCGTCCAGCGCCAGAAGGCGGGAGGCGATCGGACCTCTTCTCTTGCGTGGTTCAGGGTTGACCATTCAAAAACCCGGCTCGGCTCTGGCCCGACCTGAAAACCGCAAGCGGGCAATTTCAGGGCGGCGACCTGTTGGACTATTCATCCATTTTACCGACACCCACAAGGGCGGCGAGGACACAGCCGCAAGGTTTGTCGATGGAAGGCCAGGTAGCCGGCGGGCCGGTTCCTCGCCCGCCAGATTCTGCGGCCGGCGAGCGAGGGGAGATTTGCTTCCCCGAGCTATCAGGCCGCTTCGCGCTTCAGCGCCTGCGCCATGCAATGGATTCCGCCGCCGGTCTTGGAGATTTCGCTCATGTCGACGGCCGCCACCTCAAAGCCGCGCGCCTTGAGTTTTTCGATCAGTGTCTTGCTGGATGTCGGCGCGATCACCCGGTCCTTGCCCAGCGACATGAAGTTGCAGCCTAGCGCCATCGTGTCCTGGAAGGGGACGTCGATGATCTCGTGACCCTTGCCCTTCAGCCAGTCGACGATGCCGGGCTCGGTGCAGGCGAGGCAGACGGCAGTGAGCTTTTCGGCGATCGGCACCACCATCAGGTCGATGTGGACGTAATATTCGTCGATGAATGCGATGCGCGTCTCCCAGCCTTCCTTCTCGAACCAGGCCTGCACCTGGCGGGCGCCTTCCTCCTGCGTGCGCGCGCCGCCGCAGCCGATCAGCACCACGCCGTCCTCGATGACGTTGAAGTCGCCGCCCTCGAAGGTGCCTGCGGTCACCATATCGTAGATCGGGATGCCGAGCTTTTCATAGGTGCGGATGGCCGCGTAGTTCTCGCCGCGCCGCCACCAATTGGCCATGGCGGTGATGATCGCGCCATAGGGCGTCATGACGCTGGAATCACGGGAATAGACCTGCATCGGCAGTTCCGGCATCGGCTCGTGCCAATGGATGTTAACGCCGAAATGCTCGTAAGCCGCGACCAGATCCTTGTGCTGCGCCTGCGCGATCTGGACGTTGCAGGGCGCCTCGCGCAGATGTTTTCGCGAAAGCGAGCTGGTCGACAGGTGACGCAGGAAATTCGGCGAGCCGAGCAGCACGTCGGTCAACACGTCGGTCTCGTTGGCGAAACCCCAAACGGTCAGCGGCTTGGTGCCGCCGGAGGGATTGCGGCGCTGCAGCGAAAACGGCTCGGCGATGATGCGGTCATGAACGGTCATGCGGTTCTCCTCGTGGCTTGTTCTCAAGAATTGGTCGGTCGCGCATTGTTTGGTATCCACCAGTCGCGCCCGCGCGGCGTGGTGACATATTCCGGCCAGCGGAAATTGATCGGCGGCTCGTAGTCGCAGAGCGGGGCGATCCAGTTGGAGCCGCCAACGCCGCCGCCGGTACGGGTGGTGAACTCGCTCATCGCCTCCTCGCGGGCGATTTTGTCCTCGAGCAGGCGCAGCGCCGCCAGCGCGACCGTCTTGGCAGCGCAGATGACCATCGGATCGATCGTCGCGGGAATGCCGCCCAGCGCATTCATCACCCATGCCGGAAAAGCGTGGCCGTTTGCCGAGCGGAGCGCTGGGCGAGCGACATAGAAGCGCGCGGTCGGCGCGTGCCAGCTCATGTCGGTGTAGTCGTCGGAAGTCGAATTCACCTGCGACGGCGGCAAGTCGCGGCGCAAGATCGCCTCGGCCTCTTGCGGCGAAATCAGCCGCTCCAGTTCGTCGATAAACGGGTTTTCGGTCGCGGTGCCGCCGGCGTTGACCTGGATTTCCCGCGCGATCGTCTTGGCGGCATCGTCCCAGCGAGGTGGTCCGACAATTGATAGGGCTTCGTAGGCAATCCCGGCCATGGCGTGGTTGGCGAGCCCCGGCCGCGACTTCGACACCCAGTGCCGTTCGTAGCGGCAGCCGCTGATTGCGGCCGCGGCCGCGGCGTTGCGGTCGAGCACCGCCGTCACCTGCTCGGCCATACGAAGCGTCGGCACGCGGATCATGTACTGGATCTCGGCAAGGCCTGCCGGCAGATTGTCGGCCGTGGCCTGGCCAGCCGTCAGGATCGCCTCGCTGATCGACCAGCCGCCCTGGTGCGGGAGCATGGAATCGCGCAACGCCTTGGAGGTCATGAACATGGTCATCAGCGCATCGTTGGCGCCCGGTGCCCTGACCGCCGAATGCGCCTGCGGGATCGGTGCGCCGTCGCCTGCGCGAACCCAATTTTCGGGTTCGTCGCAGACGAAGCGATAGATCATCGCGTAGGCCGCACCGCAATGCGTGTCCCAGCGCGCGGTGTTGCAGAGCGGCAGCATATAGAAGGGATGGAAGGAGATCATGCCGGCAAGGCCGTCATAATAGCCTTTGGCGGCATGGATCGGCTTCGAGCCGCGTACCTTTTCGGCCGGTTCGCCGGTGAAGCGCAGCGTGCCTTGAATACCGTCGCGCTGCATGGCGGCCTTGGTCGCGAGCAGCCCGCCGAGACTTGCTATGCCAAGCCCCGAATGCGGATCGGTATGGCCGCCGGCCTCGTCGCCAAGGCCAGGTCGCGGCTGCCTCACCGTCACTGCGTCCTGGCAGTTGCCGGGCACTGCGTCATATTCGGCATACATGCCGACGGTCGGTCCGGCGCCGTTTGTCCAGTGGGCGCAGAAGGCGGTCGGCATGCCGCCCGAGCCTTCCTCGACCGAAAATCCCTCGCGCTTGAGCCGATCGACATACCAGGCGGCCGATTGGTACTCGCGCCACGCGGTCTCGCCGAAATCGAAGATGGTGCGTGTCCAGGCCGACAGCAGGGGCTGGATGCCGTCGAGGCAGGCAAGCGCGGTCTCTTGCGCCGATGTCGTCACCGGTTTGTCCATGCTCTAAAAGAAAGCAGTGAAGCGGCTCGCCAAAAAGTGATATGTTTTCCCGGTTCGTGCAAATTCGGTTCACCTCTTGAGAATTCCATCCACACAGGCGCTGCGCGCCCTCGACAGTTTCGCCAGGCATGGCAGCGTCTGGCGCGCAGCCGACGAACTGCACCTGACCCGCAGCGCGGTAAGCCATCAGCTGCGGCTGCTAGAACGCGACCTTGGCTTCGATCTGCTGGAACGCATCGGCAAGGGCGTGGCGCTCACCCCGCGTGGCCAGCGCTATGCCAGCGACGTGCGCAAGGCGCTGACAGTGCTGGGCGATGCGGTCACGTGCGATGCCGGCACTGGCGTCGGCGGCTCGTTCGCCGTCTCTTGTACGCCAGGCTTCGCCTCGCTGTTCTTGTGCACCCATATCGGCGAGTTCCGGCAGATGTATCCCGATGTGGCGCTGCGCATCCTGACGCCCAGGCGGCTCGACGATGTCAGCAATGCCGATGCCGACGCCTTCATCGCGTTTGGCGTCGGCAACTGGCCGAACCGCATGGCCGAACTGTTGTGCGAAATCTCGTTCACGCCGCTTTGCAGCCCGACGCTGCTCAACAAGGTCGGCGGCTTTTCCCGGCCGGCGGACGTGCTGCGCGCCAATCTGCTCCATCTCGACGACACCGAGGACTGGGCACGCTGGCTGGCGCTGTCCAAGGTCGAAAACCCGGACACCGAAGGCGGTATCTTCTTTTCCGACATGAACCTCGTCTTCTCCGCGGCGATCGCCGGCCAGGGGATTGCCATGGGTGACGAACTGACCAGCCGCCGCGCGCTGAGCGAAGGCCGTCTGGTCAGGCCGTTCGACATCGCGATCAAGTCGCCGCGCTCCTATTTTCTGGTCTCCGAACACGCCAAGGCCTCGCACCCGGTCCTGGAAGCGTTCGCGGGATGGCTGAGGTCGACGCTCTCCGAGAACCGCATTCAGCCTCATTGAAGGGCAGGGTGGCGTCGGCCCGCCATAGATGAATGAAATTTGCCGATCAGGCGAAAACTATTCGGTTGCGGTGAGCTTCGGCCCTGCCTACGATTTGGCTCAACGGTAAGGATAGAGGCAGGATGCAGCAACCCGGCCGGGCCGCAGAGATCAAGGCAATCGGGATCGGCAAGAGCTTCGGCTCGTTCCGTGCGCTGGACAATCTGACGCTCGATATTGGTCGCGGCGAGTTCCTGACGCTGCTTGGCCCTTCCGGATCCGGCAAGACCACCTTCCTGATGATCCTGGCCGGCTTCGTGCAGCCGACCGAGGGCAGGTTTTTCAGCGACGGCGCCGACATCACCGACCGCCCGGCCGAGCAGCGTGCCGCCGGCATGGTGTTCCAGGGCTATGCATTGTTCCCGCATATGAGCGTCGAGGCCAACATCGCCTTCCCGCTCAAGGTCCGCAAGAAATCGGCCACCGAGATCAAGAAGCGCGTCGGTGAGATGATCGAGCGCGTCGGTCTGATCGGCCACGAGAAGAAATTGCCGTCGCAGCTTTCCGGCGGCCAGCAGCAGCGCGTCGCACTTGCCCGCGCGCTGGTGTTCGAGCCGGGCGTGCTTTTGCTCGACGAGCCGTTTTCAGCGCTGGACAAGAGCCTGCGCGGCCAGATGCAGGCCGAGATGAAGCGCCTGCACCAGGAGACCGGCACCACCTTCGTCTTCGTCACCCACGACCAGAGCGAGGCCTTGGCGCTGTCGTCTCGCGTCGCCATCTTCAACCATGGCAAACTGCTGCAGGTCGGGGCGCCGGACGAGGTCTACGATCGGCCGGCCAATCGCTTCGTCGCCGAATTCCTAGGCGAGATCAACATGCTGCCGCTGAAAGGCGTGCGCAGCGCCGATGACGGGGCCACCGGCCTTTGCGAGGACCGCGCCGTCAGCCTGCGCGGCAATTCGGCGACTGTCGGTGCCAACGCCATCCTGGCAATCCGGCCCGAACACATGTCGATAGCGCGCGAGGCCGCCGCCGGAGAGAACGGCATTGCCGCGACGGCGATCGCCTCGACCTATCTGGGGGCGGCAACCAAGCTCGACCTCACCACCCGCCAGGGTGCCAAAGTAACCGTCTCGGTGCCCAACGAGGTCGCGGCGGCTGCTCTCAGCAAGGGCAATTCCGTCTGGCTGACATGGCCGGCGGAAAAGGGTTTCCTCCTTCCGGACGGAGGACAATGAGCGCCAGTGGGGCCTGATCCGCCGCACCGGCTTCCGTAATTAAAATCAACAAAAACAAAGGGGAACTGACATGAACATGAACGACGCCAAAAAACAGGCCATCGAAACGCTGTCCGAAAGGACGAGACGCGGCGAGATTTCGCGCCGCCAGTTCACACAGTTGGCGGCGCTCGTGCTCGCCGGCACGCCAATGCTGCTGCGTTCGAGCGGCGCATTCGCCGCTGCGAAGGAACTTGTGCTGGTCAACTGGGGCGGCGACGCCATCACGGCCTATGACGCGGCCTATGGCCAGGCTTTCACCAAGGAAACCGGCATCACCGTCAAGATGGACGGCTCGGGCCCGACCGAAGGCGCGATCGCCGCGCAGTTTAAAAGCGGCGCCCCGACCTGGGACCTGGTCGACGTCGACCCGTTCTCGGCCATTACGCTCGGCGCGCAAGGCATGCTCGAGCCGATCGACTACAACATCGTCGACAAGAAGAAGATGCGGCCGGGCTTCGGCTGGGACTATGCCGCCTCGACCTATTTCTTCTCCTATGTCATCGCCTACGATTCCGAGAAATACGGCAAGGATGCACCGACCGGCATGGCCGATTTCTTCGATGTGAAGAAATTCCCGGGCAAGCGTTCCCTCTACAAATGGGGCGTCTCGAGCTGGGAAGCGGCCCTTCTGGCCGACGGTATCGCGCCGGCTTCGCTCTATCCGCTCGACTTGAAGCGGGCGCACGACAAGATATCAGCCTTCAAGGAAAACGTCGTCGCCTATTGGGGCGGCGGCGCCGAGAGCCAGAGCGTGCTGCTCAATGGCGAAGCCTCGATGGCGATCGTCTGGTCGACGCGCGCCTCGTTGATCGAGCAGGATTCCGGCGGCAAGATCAAGTTCATCTGGGACCAGGGCCTGATCTCGCCCGGCGCGCTGGCCGTGCTCAAGAACAACCCCGGCGGCAAGGATGCTGCGATGAAGTTCATCGCCAGCGCACAGGATCCGGAAAAGCAGTTGGTGATGTTCGACAAGCTCGGCCAGGGTCCGGCCAATCCGGCGGCCGATTCGCTGATCCCTGCCGACAAGAGGCGCATCAACCCCGTCGATCCCGAGAACATGAAGAAGCAGATCGCACTCGACATGGATTGGTACGCGAAGAACTACGGTGCGGCACTCGACGAATACACCAAGATCATCTCCGCCTGACCGGCGGCGATGCTGAACTGACATGAGAGGCGTTCTCTCCGACAGGATGGGCGCGGCGCTGTTGATGGCGCCGCTGCTCCTGTTTCTCGGCCTTGCCTATGCCTGGCCGTTTCTCGGCGTGGTGAAGTGGAGCTTCACCTTGCCGACGCCCGGGCTTGGCCAATACAAGGCGTTGCTCACCGACGATCTGGTGCAGTCGGTGTTCATCCGCACGCTGCGCATCGCCGCCATTGTCACAGTTGTGTCAGTCGCCGCCGCCTATGCCATCACGGTGGTCTGGGTGCGCGGCAGCCCGGCGCAGCGCCTCATCGCCGAATTCTGTATCCTGGTGCCGTTCTGGATTTCGGTGCTGACGCGAGCCTTCGGCTGGGTGGCGCTGCTGTCCAATCGCGGCCTGATCAACACCTGGCTGCAGTCGATCGGTTTCATCTCCGAACCGCTGACTTTGGTGCGCAACGAGTTCGGCGTCATTGTCGGTATGACCCATTTCCTCATTCCGTTCGCCGTCTTTCCGCTGGCTTCGGCCATGCGCAGCCTGGACGACCGTGTGCTGCTGGCAGCGCGCGGCCTCGGCTCCAGCCGCATGCGCACCTTCTGGACGGTGTTCGTGCCGATGACGCGCTCCGGTATTATCGGCTCCGCGATGATCGTGTTCGTCTTCTCGCTCGGCTTCTTCGTAACGCCGGCGATTCTCGGTGGCGGCCGCAGCGTCATGATCGCCGAGCTGATCTATCTCAGGATATTCCAGAGCCCGGACTGGGGGCTGGGAGCTGCGATCAGCGTAGTGCTGGTGCTGTTCGTCGGCGCGCTGATGGCGCTCTTGTTCCGTTATGTCAGACCGAAGCAGCTTATCTGATGCCGACTTATCGCCCCGGTCCTGTCTCGCTGGTTATCGCCGCCCTGGTGGCGCTGTTCCTGCTTATGCCGCTGCTCGCCGTCATTCCGGTATCGCTGACGCCTAGCCGCATGCTGGCGATGCCGACGGGTGAATTGTCGCTGCGCCACTATCGGTCGTTGATTGAGGATCCGCGCTGGCTCCAGTCGATTCTGCTTTCGATCCGCATCGGCATTGTCAGCAGCGCCATTTCAACTGTACTGGCGCTTTGTTTCAGCCTTGGTGTATGGATGTTCCAGCCGCGCTTTACGGCAGCCCTGGTCGGCTTTGTGCTTTTGCCGATGGTGGTGCCACCCGTGGTTTCGGCGATCACGCTCTACTTCCTGCTCACCTCGATCTCCGGCGTCAGTTCCTTCTTCGGCTACGACACCTGGCTCGGCGTTGCCATGGCGCATTCGGTGATGACGGTGCCGTTCGCGACCGTGCTGATCCTGGTCTCGCTCAGCCAGCTCGACCGCCGCATCGACCTTGCCGCGCGCGGCCTTGGCGCAAGCGTGGGGGAACGCGCCACGCGCATCATCATGCCTAACATCAAGTTCGGCATCGTCACCGCGGCACTGCTCTCCTTCGTGCTCTCCTGGGAAGAGATCGGCGTCACCCTGTTCATCACCTCGGTCAATGCCATCACGCTGCCGCGCCTGATGTGGATGGGCCTGCGCGACAACATCGACCCGGCGATCGCGGCGCTTTCGGTGATTTTGATCATCATCACGGTGCTGGTTCTGGCGGTGAGGAGCCTCGCGGTCAGGCAGCGCGGCGAGCATTAGACAAACCGCACCGAGACTTTGCCAAACCTGCCCAGATCGCCGATCACTTCGTCACCGGCCTCGACGCGTATCGGGGTCAAGCAAGTGCCGGTGATCACCACCTGGCCCGGCTGAAGCGCTATACCGAGACCCGACAGCTCATTGACCAGCCATGTGAGCGCAATACGGGGATCGCCGAGGACAGCCGCGCCGGTTCCGTCGTGCCGCGACTTGCCCGAAACAAGACCGGTCACCGGGTACTCCGCGAGATTCACGTCGCGCCATTCGTCTTGCGTGGGCTGGCCGATGACAAAGAGATTGGCGCAGGCATTGTCCGCTATCAGCTGCGGCGCGCCGACGGCGCAGAAATCGTCATAGCGTGAGTCCGGTATTTCGATTGCCGGGTGCAAGGTCGCCACGGCATCCATCACTTCAGCGATTTCATAAGGTGCCGGGCGAGGTGGGACCTGGCGGCCGAATCGGAAAGCGAATTCGACCTCGGCGACCCGCATCTTGCTTGTCGCCAGCGAGACGGTCCCGCCAACCTCGACCGCTTTCTCTGCCAGCAGGCGCCCGGCCATAGGGCCGTCGACATTGATATGCCTTTGCCCGGCAAGGCTGGTTGCCGCGATCTTCCAGCCGAAAAGCGGGGCCGCCGAACGATCCATGACATGGGCCTGGATGGTATAGCCTTCGGCCCGCGTCTTCGGCCGCAGCTCCTCGGGTATGGTGGCGAGATGGGTGCCCTTGTCCCAATGACTTACCAGCAGATGCGACGCGGCCCTGGCCTTTTCTGGATCGAGCATGGTCAACTCCCGAAAATCGGGAACATGCCCTCTGTCCGGCCACGCCTGCAACGAACATTCCATCGTAGGGACCAGCCTATATATGGCAAGACCACTTGACTACGCTCATGGTTCATTTGCGAGGCTCTACCGCGCCGGCTGACGAGATTGTCGGCAAGTCGTATTTTCGAGATCGATCATAGGCGTTCATCATTCCGATGACGAATCGCCATCGTCTTCGCGTGGCGAACCGCTATATCTGCGAAGGGATGCGGACACGGACAGGCTTTGGGAAAGCATTGCCAGTCGCGCAACGGCTTGAGGAAATGGACGATGACCGCGCCCGGTGATTTGCAGCAGGCCCTGTTCCTCAGGTTGAAAAGCGATGCTTCGCTGTCGGCGCTGCTGGGCGGCGCCGGACTGCTCGAGCGGCCAACCGACAACGTCGCCTTTCCCTATGTGACTTCAGGACAGACCTCCGCCTTCGACTGGCATACTGGCGCTGAGAACAACGATGACCAACTGATCACGCTGCATGTCTGGTCGAAGGCCCATGGTGAAGCCGAAACGCTTGCCATCATGGCCGCCATCGAAGCACGCCTTGCCGACGCGGTGCTGGTGATCGGCCCGCGTGGCCAGACGCGGCTGTCGCTGGAATTCAGCGAGGCGCGTTATGATGAGGAACTGCTTGTCCATCATGGTCTGCTGCGATTCCGAGCGCTGACGCAGGAAAACGCCTGACGCGCTTTCAATCTCACCGAAACGGAGTCTAAACTGGTTTTCGCGGGTTTCACTGGTGGGGCGGTGAAATCCAGATTGTCTGTCTCGCGTTGCAGGGGTGTGGCGAGCATGGTTTCAGGGCCGTTCACCGTTCATTTCACGTTCAGCACCGACGCGTTAGAACGCCGGTCATGAAAACGCTTCGCTCCCATTTCCGAACCGCGACCCTGGCGCTTGGTGCCGCCGGGCTGTTTGCGTCGCAGGCAATGGCGATACCGGTGATCGGGCCCGACCAGCCCAGCCCGATCGTCCTGGCCGCATCCGACTGTTATGCGATCGGTCAGCAGGTGGCCCAGCAGAATGGCGGAACACTCGCCAAGGCTTCGGCGTCGACGCGTGGTGGCCAGCCGGTCTGCGTCATCGTCGTGCTCGTGCCCGGCAAGGACGGGCAGCGTCCGCGCCGCTCCGAAATCGTCGTTCCACAGAACTGACGCAGTCTTTCCTTCCTACAGGGCTCCGTTCCCAGGCCGGCGGAATCGGCCTATATCTGAAGAAACCTCAACAGGCATTGGTCCCCGCATGCGCGTACTCGTTGTCGAGGATGACAAGGATCTCAACCGGCAGATTTCGGATGCGCTGATCGATGCCGGCTATGTCGTTGACCGGGCCTTCGACGGCGAGGAAGGCCATTTCCTCGGCGACACAGAGCCTTACGATGCCGTCGTCCTCGACATCGGCCTGCCGCAGATGGACGGCATCAGCGTGGTCGAGCGCTGGCGTCGCGGCGGCCGCAAGATGCCGGTGCTGATCCTGACCGCGCGTGACCGCTGGAGCGACAAGGTGTCCGGCATCGATGCCGGTGCCGACGATTACGTCACCAAGCCGTTCCACATCGAGGAGGTGCTGGCGCGGGTCAGGGCCCTGATCCGCCGCGCCGCCGGCCACGCCTCGTCGGAACTGACCTGTGGGCCGCTGCGTCTCGACACCAAGGCTTCGAAGGCCGATGTCGCCGGCATGCCGCTGAAATTGACCTCGCACGAATTCCGGCTGCTTGCCTATCTGATGCACCACATGGGCGAGGTCGTTTCGCGGACCGAACTGGTCGAGCATCTCTACGACCAGGATTTCGATCGCGATTCCAACACCATCGAAGTCTTTGTCGGGCGGCTGCGCAAGAAGATGGGCATCGACATGATCGAAACCGTGCGCGGCATGGGCTACCGCATGCGTGAGCCGGAGGCGTAAGGCGGAACCGCTCGCTACCAACTCAACCGTGGGCAGACGGCTTTCGCTGCGCGCTTGGCCGCGTTCGCTGACGTTCCGCGTCATCGCCTTCTCCACCGTGTGGGCGATCCTGACCCTGGTCGTCATCTTCACCCTGATCACCACGCTCTACCGCCAGGCCAGCGAGCGAGGCTTCGATAGCCTGCTGTCAGCGCATTTGTTCAACCTGATCGGCTCCATCGGCATTTCCGACAGCGGTGCGCTGACCGGTTCCCCCGATCTTGGCGACCTCCGTTTCTCGGAACCGAATTCGGGCTGGTACTGGTCCGTCGAGCCCGCCTCGGAAGGCGTGCATGGCGATCTTCATTCTTCGTCCATGACCCGGACCATCCCGTCGCCCGACGTGGCGGATGTTCCCTTCAACGCCAATTTCCAGCGCAGCTATGCCGCGCAAGGCATTAATGGCGAGGAACTGGTCGTGTTCGAGAGCGAATTCGTTCTCGATGCGAAGAACCGCGCCGCGCGCTTCCGCGTCATGGGCAACAAGACCGAGCTGGAGCAGGAAATAGGAACCTTCCAGCGCCGTTTGCTGACCTATCTCAGCCTGTTCGGCATTGGCATGATCGCCATCAACGCCATCGCCATCCTGCTCGGGCTGCAGCCGCTGCGCAGGGTCCGGAACGCACTTGCCATGGTGCGCGAGGGCACCGCGCAGAGGCTCGACGGCCGCTTCCCGGCCGAGATCGAACCATTAGCCAACGAAACCAACGCGTTGATTGAAAACAACAAACGCATTGTCGAGCGATCGCGGACCCAGGTCGGCAATCTCGCCCATTCGCTGAAGACACCGCTTGCCGTTCTGCTCAACGAGGGCCGGGCGCTTGGCGGCGCCAAGGGACAGTTGATCGCCGAGCAGGCCGCGTCCATGCAAAAGCAGATCGACCATTATTTGCAGCGCGCCCGCGTCGCGGCGCAGCGCGACAGCGTCGTCTACCGCACGCCGGTGGCACCGCTGGTGCAGCGCATGGTGCGCGTTTTGCAGAAGCTCAACCCGCAGACCAGTCTGTCGCTGTCGTTGCCCGCGGCCGAGCTCATCTTTGCCGGCGAACGCGAGGACCTCGAGGAACTGCTTGGCAACCTTCTCGAAAATGCGATGAAGTGGGCAAAGAGCGCGGTGTCGGTTACGGTTGCGCCCTTGGCCAGCAGCGGTGACAACCTGTTCGAGATCAGCATCGACGACGACGGCCCTGGCATTCCCGAAGACAAGGCGCGCGAAGCCATGAAGCGTGGACGCCGCCTGGACGAGACAAAGCCTGGAACGGGTCTGGGCCTCGCCATCGTCGCCGACCTCGTCAACGAATATGGAGGCGGGCTGGTGCTGGAACGGTCCGGCATGGGTGGATTAAAGGCAGTGGTGCGATTGCGGAGCCTTCAGTGACGTTTCCCCAGGCCAATCGACACCGACGGGCGGCCCATGCTATGGCGGCATATCGATTGACCTCGGACTGGCCGGCGGCGGCCAAATTTCCGGCAAATATCAACACTATGGCCACGCCCACTTCTCAGATGATGCTCCCCGCGCATCCATGGCAGGCTCCAACTCAGGAATACCGGTTGTTGGCATGAAGATTCGCGTCGCGCTTGTTTCCGCCTTGCTGGCCGTATCGGGCTGCACCACCTTGAGCGGCAAGGGCCCGACCGTGCCGGCGACACCGGCCTCGACGCCTCCGGCCAGCGGCAAGGTTGTCACCAAGTCCATCATTTCCGCCATGGGCGGTGGTCTCATTGGCGGGTCGATCGGCAATGGCCTGAACGATACCGAAAAGCGCAGCGCGCTCGAGGCCGAATACAAGGCGCTTGAATATACGACGAGCGGCCAGAAGGTGGCGTGGAAGGGCGATCAGGCGTCGCGCCATGGCGAGGTGGTTCCAGCCCAGCCTTACCGCGTTGGTTCGCAGGATTGCCGCCAGTACACGCAGACGGTATTCACCGGCAGCGCCAGTGTCACGGCGCACGGAACGGCCTGCCGTAATGCCGACGGCAGTTGGACGCCATTGACCTAGCCAACCGGGTCCGGTTGCGATCCGGCCAGTTGATGTCGATCAAGGACATTCGGCGTGCCTGCCGTCAAAGCGTCGCAGGATGCCCGTGTTGGCAGGGCAGGGCTCTGCCGTTATTGGAAGAACCATGCTGTTCTGGGTCATAGCCGCAATTCTCACGCTGGGCGCCAGCCTGGCGGTGCTTTTGCCGCTGGCCGGGGCCTCCAAGGGCGCGCCATCGAGCGGCGATCACGATCTGGAAGTCTATCGCGACCAATTGGCCGAACTCGACCGCGACGCCGCACGTGGCCTGATCGGGCCCGCTGAAGCGGCCGAGGCGCGCGCCGAGATCGCCCGCCGCATCCTTCGCCTGGGCAATGCTGATCCGGCCGGCGAGACGTCCGGCAGGTCGGCATCGGTCACGGCACGACTTGTTGCGACCGTCGCCGTGCTGGCGGTGCCGTTGGTCAGTTGGGGGCTCTACAGCCAGATCGGCTCGCCTGACCTGCCGTCGCAGCCGCTCAGCGACCGGCTGGCCAAGAACCCCGCCGACAGTTCGGTCGATGAGCTGGTAGCGCGCGCCGAAGCCCATCTTGCTGCCAATCCTTCCGATGGGAGAGGCTGGGACGTGCTGGCGCCGGTCTATCTGCGCATGCAGCGCTTTGCCGACGCCGCGGCGGCCTACCGCAACGCCATACGCCTCGACGGCGACAGCGCCATCCGCCAAGCCGGCCTCGGCGAGGCGATCGCCGGTGCCGCGGGCGGTATTGTTTCGGCCGATGCCCAGGATGCCTTCGAGGCGGCCTTGAAGCTTGACCCGGCCAATGCGAAAGCCAGCTTCTATCTGGCCATGGCGTTGGCGCAGGAGGGCCGCGGCAAGGAAGCGGCCGCGGCCTGGCAGGCGATGCTTGGTACGCTGCCGCCGGATTCGCCATGGCGCGGCGCAGTCGAACAGGCATTGGCCAAATCCGGCGGCCCCGAAGTCGCTCCCGGCGCGGCCGCGAAAGGCCCAGATGCCGCCGGTGTCGATGCGGCATCCTCCATGTCGCCGCAGGACAGGGAAGCCATGATCAACACCATGGTCGCCGGCCTCGACGACAAACTTCGTCAAAATCCGCGCGACCCGGAAGGATGGATGCGGCTGGTTCGTTCCTATGTCGTGCTGGGCAAGACCGATCAGGCACACGATGCGCTGGGCCGCGCCATTGCGGTCTTTGGGGCCGACAGTGACGAAGCCAGGAAATTCACCGCCTTTGCCGCCTCGCTCGGCTTGACGGCGACGGAGTAGAACTTGACATGACGCGCAAGCAGAAACGATTGTCGGTGATTGTGGGCGGCTTGGCTTTCCTCGCCGCCGCCACCGGCCTGACCTTCTACGCGCTTGGCCAGAAGGCGTCCTATTTCTACATGCCGGCCGATCTGACCTCGGCCAGTGTGCAGCCCGGCCAGCGCATCAGGCTCGGCGGTTTGGTCGAAAAAGGCACTATCCAGCGTGGCCAGGGCGCGACGGTTGCCTTTTCGGTCACCGATACCCACAAATCCGTCAAGGTCACCTATACCGGCATCCTGCCCGATCTTTTCCGCGAAGAGCAGGGTGTCATCACCGAGGGCACCTTCGGCACCGACGGTGTCTTTGTCGCCGACAGCGTCCTGGCCAAGCATGATGAGCGCTACATGCCCAAGGAAGTTGCCGACGGGCTGAAGGCCAAGGGTGTCTGGCAGGAGAGCAAGAGTGAGTAACTCTGGCGGGAGAGCAAGGGTGAGTAGCGGGAATGGTTGAAACCGGACATTTCGCCCTGGTTCTGGCGTTCGCGCTTTCGCTGGTGCAGACCGTCGTGCCGCTGTTTGGCGCGCGGCTGAATAACCAGCGCCTGATGGCAGTCGGCGGTCCGGTCGCGGTGACCGGTTTTGCCCTGACGGCGCTGTCCTTCGCCGCACTTGCGAGCGCTTATGCAAGCTCCGATTTCTCGCTGGCGACCGTCTGGGAGAACTCGCATTCGCTGCAGCCGCTGATCTACAAGATCACCGGAACCTGGGGCAACCATGAGGGCTCGATGCTGCTCTGGGTGCTGATCCTGACCTTCTTCGGCGCGCTTGTCGCCGCTTTCGGCTCCAACCTGCCGGCGACGCTGCGTGCCAACGTCCTTGCGGTGCAGGGCGCCATTGGCGCTACCTTTTTCCTGTTCATCCTGGCGACGTCCAATCCTTTCATCCGGCTCAATCCGGCGCCCATCGAAGGCCGTGATCTCAACCCGATCCTGCAGGATCTTGGCCTCGCCATTCATCCGCCGCTGCTTTATCTCGGCTATGTCGGCTTCTCGATCTGCTTTTCCTTCTCGGTCGCGGCCCTCATCGAGGGGCGCATCGATGCCTCCTGGGCGCGCTGGGTGCGGCCATGGACGCTGGTCGCCTGGATGTTTCTGACCGGCGGCATCGCGATGGGATCGTACTGGGCCTATTACGAGCTCGGCTGGGGCGGTTTCTGGTTCTGGGATCCGGTCGAAAACGCTTCCTTCATGCCGTGGCTGGCGGGCACCGCGCTGCTGCATTCGGCCATCGTCATGGAAAAGCGCTCAGCGTTGAAGATCTGGACGCTGCTGCTTGCCATTTTGACCTTCTCGCTGTCGCTGCTTGGCACCTTCCTGGTGCGTTCGGGCGTCCTGACTTCCGTCCACGCCTTTGCCACCGATCCGACGCGCGGCGTCTTCATCCTGTGCATCCTGACGTTGTTCATCGGCGGCTCGCTGGCACTGTTTGCGCTGCGCGCCTCGAAATTGACGGCAGGCGGCCTGTTCCATCCGATTTCGCGCGAAGGGGCGCTCGTCCTCAACAATCTGTTCCTGACCACGGCGACCGCCACCGTGCTGGTCGGTACGCTCTATCCGTTGGCGGTCGAGGCTTTTTCGGCCGACAAGATTTCGGTCGGAGCGCCGTTCTTCAACCTCACCTTCGCCCCGCTCATGGTGCCGCTGCTGGTGATGGTTCCCTTTGGGCCGCTGCTGGCCTGGAAACGCGGCGATGTCTTTGGCGTCGCGCAGCGTCTGATGGTGGCGTTTGCGGCCGCCCTTCTGGCAACGCTGGTCACGGCCTTGTTCATCGACGGCGCTTCGGTGCTTGCCGCGCTTGGCGTCGGCCTTGCCGTCTGGCTGATCCTTGGCGCGCTGACCGACCTCGCCGTCAAGGCGGGGTTAGGCAATGCCGCCGCGCCGATCATGGTCAGGCGCCTGGTTGGTTTGCCGCGCTCGGTCTTCGGGACCGCTTTCGCGCATCTTGGCCTCGGCCTGACCGTGCTCGGCATCGTCGGCACGCTCTGCTTCGGCACGGAGAAGATACTGTCCATGCATGCCGGTGAAATCGTCGAAATCTCCGGCCGCACGGTGCGTTTCGTCGGGCTCTACCCCGCGCAGGGACCGAACTACAGCGAGGATCGCGGCCGCTTCGAGCTGATCGGCGTCAGCGGCAGCCCAATCGGCGAAATCAGCTCCGCCAAGCGTTTCTATCCCGTGCGACAGATGACGACGACGGAGTCCGGCATCAAGACCATCGGCCTCTCCCAGCTCTACCTTTCGCTCGGCGACGAGGGCAAGGACGGCTCGGTCGTGGTGCGTCTGTGGTGGAAGCCGCTGGTGACGCTGATCTGGGGCGGCGGCCTGGTGATGATGGCGGGTGCGGCCATGTCGCTGATGGACAGACGCCTGCGTGTCGGCGCGCCATCGCGCCGTCGCAAGCAGGCGGTGGCGCCGGCGGGCCTGCCATGAGGGCGAGGTTTTCACTGACATCGATTGTCCTGCTGCTGGCGTTGCTCTTCGTCGGCACGGCGCTGGCGGTGAAGCCCGACGAGATGCTGGCCGACACGGCACTCGAGGCGCGGGCGCGGGCGCTGTCGGAAGGCTTGCGCTGCATGGTCTGCCAGAATCAGTCGATCGACGAATCCGACGCCGACCTTGCTCGCGACCTGCGTATCCTGGTGCGACAACGCCTTGTTGCCGGCGATACCGACCAGCAGGTGATGGATTATGTGGTTTCCCGCTACGGCGAGTTCGTGCTGCTGAAGCCGCGTTTCGACCTGCGCAACGCGTTGCTGTGGGGCACGCCGGTTCTGTTGCTGCTGGTGGGAGGCGTATTTATCGCTCTAAGCGCGCGATCGCACCGGACGCTGGCGACGAAATCCCTGTCAGCCGACGAGCAGGCGGCATTGGACGCGATCCTGCACCGCGACTGACAGCCCAGTCGCGCGCTAACATTACCAAAGTTTCATGTGCCGGAAATGGCGTCGTAATGTGCGCCGCTCTAATTCTCGTTTCTTGAGGATGCCGATCAAGGCGCGTCCGTTTGAAAGAGGATAAGAGATCCATGAATATTGCCCCCAATTCATATTCCCTCACCCGCAAGCGTCTTCTGGCTGCCGTCGCGTCCGTCGCTGTCGCCGGCGCGATCGGATTTGGCGCGCTGACCAGTGGAACCAGCCCCGTTCTGGCTGACGCCGTGCGTGTCGAGGCTCCGCAGGTCCCGAGCTTCGCCGATGTCGTTGAGCGCGTTTCGCCAGCCGTGGTCAGTGTCAAGGTCAAGGCCAAGCTGCAACCGACAGCCGATGACGGTTCCGACGATCAGGGCGGTTTCGACAATCTTCCCAACAATCCGCAGCTGCGCCGCTTCTTCAAGGAATTCCGTGGCTTTGGTGACCAGGACCAGGGTGGTCAGAACGACGAAGGTCACCGCCGCTTCGGCCATCGCGACCGCAACAACGATCAGCCGCGCCCGGTGGCGCAGGGCTCCGGCTTCTTCATTTCCGAAGACGGTTATCTCGTCACCAACAACCACGTCGTCGAAGAAGGCACCGCCTTCACCGTGGTGACCAATGACGGCAAGGAACTCGACGCCAAGCTGGTCGGCACCGATCCGCGCACCGATCTCGCCGTGCTCAAGGTCGATGGCGGCGGCAAATTCACCTATGTCGACTTCGCCGACGATTCCAAGGTTCGCGTCGGCGACTGGGTCGTGGCTGTCGGCAACCCGTTCGGCCTCGGCGGCACCGTTACCGCCGGCATCGTTTCGGCGCGCGGCCGCGATATCGGCGCCGGCCCCTATGACGATTTCCTCCAGATCGATGCCTCGGTCAACCGCGGCAATTCGGGCGGCCCGACCTTCAATCTCAACGGCCAGGTGGTCGGCATCAACACCGCCATCTTCTCGCCCTCGGGCGGCAGCGTCGGCATCGCCTTCGACATTCCTGCCTCGACCGCCAAGCAGGTCGTCGGAGACCTGATGAAGAATGGCGCGGTCCAGCGCGGCTGGCTCGGTGTCGAAATCCAGCCGGTCACCTCCGACATCGCCGAATCGCTCGGTCTGAAGTCCAACAATGGCGCCCTGGTTTCGAGCGCCCAGGATGATGGCCCCGGCAAGAAGGCCGGCATTACCGCAGGTGATGTCATCACCCAGGTCGATGGCAAGGACGTTGCCTCGCCGAAGGAACTCGCCCGCCTGATCGGCGCCTATTCGCCGGGCAAGTCGGTTGACGTCACCGTGTGGCGTGACGGCAAGGGCCAGACGGTCAAGGTCGATCTCGGCAAGCTGCCCGCCAGCGACAAGCAGGCGTCGGGCGACCAGCAGCAGCAACCCGCCGCTCCGGCAAAGCCGGACACGCTGGCCGATCTCGGCCTCACCGTCACCAAGTCCGAAAACGGCAAGGGTCTGGTGGTGACCGATGTCGACCCAGACAGCGCCGCCGCCGATCGCGGCATCCAGCCGGGCGACGTCATCACCGCGGTTAACTCGGCGGAGGTCAACGGCACCGAAGACGTCACCAAGGCCATGGCCGATGCGGTCAAATCCGGACGCAAGTCGGTGCTGATGCAGATCTCCCGCGACGACAACAACCGCTTCGTCGCGCTGCCGGTGGCCAAGGGCTGAGACGACTTTTCCAATGCGGCGGTTTCAACACCCCCGAGTCGCCGCATGGGAAAGCAAGAAGGAGAGCCCGTTAGTCAGTCATCGCGCTCTTCTTCAGCGGCAGCGGGCTTCCCATCGCCTGCTGCCGCGCCCGCATATGACTGCCCATCACGCCCTCGTGCCCGAAGCCGATTGGTTCGGTGGTTGCGGGTACCGACATGACCGGGAACCGGCATGTCCGGCGTAACGACGCCACGGAACAAAGATTTTATCGCGCGCGCTCTCGATCCTCTTGATCGCGATGTGCTTTGGCAAAGGCTAAAATGCAGATGCCTGCTACTCAACCTTCCAGCGAAATCGCGTATAACGGCCCTATGAAGATTCTCGTCATAGAAGACGATCGCGAGGCTGCGGATTATCTGCAGAAAGCTTTTACGGAAGCGGGTCATACCGCGCATGTCGCGGGTGACGGCGAGACCGGCTTCGCGCTTGCCGATGCGGGTGATTATGACGTGATGGTCATCGATCGGATGATGCCGCGCCGCGACGGCCTATCGGTCATTGCCGCTCTCCGCTCCAGGGGCAACACGACGCCGGTGCTCATCCTGTCGGCGCTGGGCGAGGTCGATGACCGGGTCACCGGCCTACGCGCCGGCGGCGACGACTATCTCACCAAGCCCTATGCCTTTTCCGAACTTCTGGCGCGCGTCGAGGTGCTGAACCGACGCGCCAGCGCCAAGGAGGCCGAGACCGTCTACCGGGTTGGCGACCTTGAACTCGACAGGTTGTCGCATTCTGTCCGCCGGGCGGCGCGCGAGATCACGCTGCAGCCACGCGAATTCCGTCTGCTCGAATATCTTATGCGCCATGCCGGCCAGGTGGTGACGCGCACCATGCTGCTCGAAAATGTCTGGGATTATCATTTCGATCCGCAGACCAATGTCATCGATGTCCACGTCTCGCGGCTGCGCGGCAAGATCGAAAAGGGTTTCGACAAGCCCATCCTGCACACGGTTCGCGGCGCCGGCTACATGCTGAAGGGCGGCTAGGCGGCAGCATGGCGCTTTCCGTGCCCGCCATCATGAAGACGACGGCCGCACGGCTTTCGGCGCTGTATCTCCTGCTCTTCGCACTCTGCGCGGTGCTGCTCGTCCTCTACATGACTTCGCTCTCGGCGCGCATGTTGACCGCGCAGACGCAGGAGACCATCAACGACGAAGTGCTCGGCCTTGCCCGCGCCTATCAGCGCGGAGGCCTGCCGGTATTGGTCCGCGTGGTAGAGGCCCGCTCGCGCCAGCCCGGCGCCAACCTCTATCTGATCGCCGATGCCAACGGCCAGATCCTGACAGGCAATGTGCAGAGTCTTGAACCTGGGGTGATCGACACCGAGGGCTGGACGACCGAGCCGTTCTCCTACAAGCGTTTCGGCGAGGGTGAGCTTGATCGCCTGCGCAGCGGAACGTCGGACCAGGCGACGCCTCCTTCGACTGGCGATAATGCGCCGCCGCAGGCCGAAGGCGAAAAGGGTCACAACGCCATTGCCCTGGTGCTGCGGCTGCCGAACCAGATGATCATGCTGGTCGGCCGCGATCTCGGCGAACCGGAGCGGTTCCGTGCCGTCATACGCCGTTCGCTGGTGCTGGCGCTCGGCATGATGGGGGTGGGCGGCATCCTGATCTGGTTCTTTGTTGGCCGCGCGGCATTGAAGCGTATCGACGGGGTTTCCGAGGCAAGCCGGCGCATTATGGGCGGTGATCTCAGCGGCCGGTTGCCGGTGACCGGCGCCGGTGACGAGTTCGACCGGCTATCGGAAAACCTCAATGTCATGCTGGCCAGGATCTCCACGCTCAACGAAGGCCTGAAGCAGGTATCCGACAACATCGCGCATGACCTGAAGACGCCGCTGACCCGGCTGCGCAACCGGGCCGAAGCGACGCTTTCCGGCAAGCAGAAAACATCGGACTATCGGCAGGCGCTGGAAGGCACCATAGCCGAGTCCGACCAGCTGATAAAAACCTTCAACGCCATCCTGATGATCTCCCGGCTGGAGGCTGGGTATTCTTCCGAGCACACCAACCGCGTCGATCTGGCGGCGGCCGTGCGTGATGTGGTCGAACTCTACGAGCCCGTGGCCGAGGAGGCTGGCGTTGCGCTGGACGCCGAAGTGAACGATGGTTTTGTCGTTGACGGCAACCGCGAACTGATCGGCCAGGCGCTTTCCAACATCGTCGACAATGCGATCAAGTACTCAACCGATTCCACATCCAAGCCGGCGGTCCGTGTGGCGCTCGAACGCACGCATGGCGAGATCAGGCTTTCCGTCGCCGACAACGGCCAGGGCATTCCCGACGAAGCCGATCGCGCCCGGGCGACCGAACGGTTCGTACGGCTGGAGAAGAGCCGTTCGCAGCCCGGTTCCGGCCTTGGCCTCAGTCTCGCCAAGGCGGTCATGACATTCCACTACGGCCGGCTTGACCTGTTGCCTGGCAATCCGGGACTATCCGTGGTCATGAGTTTCCCCGCGCGGGAGGACCACTAATGGCGGCCGTTGCCAAGCGGAGCAAGACAGACTGGTTGCTGAGCCTGGAAACCCCGCTTGCTCCGCTCGACGAGAGCCGGGCACGGCAGGAACTGTCCGAAATCGCGGACGCAGCGCGCGAAGAAGGGTTGACGCGGGCGGCCAAATTCCTGGCCGGCAAGGGGACGGCGCAGGATTTCCTGGCCGCCGTCTTTGACCTTTCGCCGTTCCTGCGCGATACGGCGCGCCGCCGGCCGCAAATCCTGGACGGCCTCTTCGACTTGCCGGTCGAGACCCGCCTGAAGGCGATCACCGCCGCGATCGACCAGGCGCCGCTGGCGGAAATGGTCTCGGAATCCGGCCTGATGATGGAGCTGCGCCGGCATAAGGCCGAGGCGCATTTCCTGATCGCACTCGCCGATCTTTCGGGCGAGGCTGAAACCTCGCTGACTGTAAGGCGGTTGAGCAATCTCGCCGACGCCTGCACCCGTGCGGCCGTCGATTTCCTGCTGCGTGACGCGCATGGCCTGGGCAAGCTCAAACTGCCCGACCTCGACAGTCCGTCGCATCAATCGGGCTGGATCCTGCTCGGCATGGGCAAGCTCGGCGCGCATGAGCTGAATTTCTCCTCCGATATCGACCTCGTCGTGTTCTTCGATCCGGAAGCGCCCGCCGTGGTCGATCCACTCGACGCCACCGATCTGTTTTCACGCCTGACGCGGCGGCTGGTGCGCATCCTGCAGGATCGCACCGAGCACGGCTATGTCTTCCGCACCGATCTGCGGCTGCGTCCGGATCCCGGCTCGACGCCGCTCGCGATCCCCCTTGAAGCCGCGCTACGCTACTACGAAGCGCGCGGCCAGAACTGGGAACGCGCCGCGATGATCAAGGCGCGCCCGGTGGCCGGCGATCTCGCCGCTGGCGATGCCTTTCTCAAGGAACTCCAGCCCTATATCTGGCGCAAATACATGGACTACGCGGCTATTGCCGACGTCCATTCGATCAAGCGTCAGATTCATGCCCATAAGGGGCATGGCGAGATCGCCGTGAAGGGGCACAATGTCAAGCTTGGGCGCGGCGGCATCCGCGAGATCGAGTTCTTCGTCCAGACACAGCAGCTCATCGCCGGCGGCCGCTTCCCGGAGCTGCGCGGCCGCGAAACCGTGCCGATGCTCGGTCAGCTCGCGGCTCGGGGTTGGATCACATCAGATGCGCGTGACGCGCTCGCCCGCCAGTACTGGTTCCTGCGTCGCGTCGAACACGCTATCCAGATGATGGCCGACGAGCAGACGCACACGCTGCCGGAAGACGATGAAGGGCTGGAGCGCATCGCCCGCATGCTGGGCTTTGCCGACGCGGTCGTGTTTGCCGGGGCGTTCCGTGCCTCGCTGCAGCAGGTCGAGCGCCACTATGCCGCGCTGTTCGAAACAGCACCCGAGCTTTCGGCCGGCATCGGCAACCTGGTCTTCACCGGTGACGTCGATGACCCGGACACGCTGCGGACCTTGCACGGCCTCGGTTTTCAGAGGCCAAGCGATATCTGCCGCGTCATCCGCGGCTGGCATTTCGGGCGCTATCGCGTCACCCGGTCGGCGGAGGCTCGCGAGCGGCTGACGGAACTGACACCGGCACTGCTCAAGGCCTTTGGCCAGACGCGCCGGGCCGATGAGGCGCTGGTCCGTTTCGACGAATTCCTCGCCGGCCTGCCGGCCGGCATTCAGTTGTTCTCTTTGTTGCAGTCGAACCCCGCATTGCTCAGGCTGATGGCGACGATCATGGGCGCAGCACCCCGGCTGGCGGCAATCATCACCCGCCGGCCGCATGTCTTCGACGGCTTGCTCGACCCGGCATTGCTGACCGAGCTTCCCGACCGCGTCTATCTCTCGGCGCGACTGTCGGCCTTCCTCGAAGGCGACAGGGCCTATGAGGACGTGCTCGACCGGCTGCGCATATTTGCTTCCGAGCAGAAATTCCTGATCGGTGTGAGGCTGCTCGCGGGTTCGATCGATCCGGCCCGCGCCGGCCGCGCTTTCTCCGATCTGGCGGACCTGACCATCGCGGCTGCGTTGCAAGCGGTGACCGCAGAATTCGCGGTGCGCCACGGCACGATCGCCGGTGGCGTGGTTTCGCTGCTCGGCATGGGCAAGCTCGGCAGCCGCGAATTGACCGCCGGATCGGATGTCGATCTTATTCTGCTTTACGACCACGATGCGGATGCCGAGGACTCCGACGGTGAAAAACCGCTGGCGCCTTCGCATTACTACACCCGCATGACGCAGCGGCTGATATCGGCTGTATCGGCGCCGACGGCGGAAGGGGTGCTCTACGAGCTCGACCTGCGTTTGCGGCCGTCCGGCAATAAGGGACCGGTCGCCACCCACATCGATGCCTTCAAGAAATACCAGCGCCAGGAGGCTTGGACCTGGGAGCACATGGCCCTGTCGCGGGCGCGGCCGATTGCTGGTGACCCCAGCCTGTGCGGCGAGGTCGAGGCGGAAGTTGTCGCGTTGCTCAGCCAGCCGCGCGATGCGGCGAAGGTGAGGGCGGAGGCGTCGGACATGCGTGCCATGATCGAGCAGGAGAAGGCGCCACGCGACCTCTGGGACATCAAGCTGATCCCGGGTGGTCTGATCGATCTCGAATTCATCGCCCAGGTGGCTGTCATCACCGCGCAGGTCGAGGCCGGGCCGCGCGCCACCGGTACGGCCGAGATACTGTCTCGCCTGACGCCACATTTCGCCAATGCCGGGATCAGGCAGGACCTTGGCGATGCTTACGCCCTCTATCTGGCGCTGACCCAGATGACGCGGCTGTGCCTTACCGGACCCTTCGAACGCGACGACGTTCCGCCGGGGCTTTCGGATCTGCTTCTGGCGGTCACCGACCTGCCGGATTTCGGTGTGCTGGAAGCACACCTCAAGGAGACGTCGCAAAAGGTCAGGAAGGATTTCGACCTTTTGCTTCGTGCCGGGGCTTCGTGATCAACGAGCTCGGCCGCATCGGGGGTGACGATGCAACAGGAGAAAACCATGAGAAAGACAACCAAGCTCGCAATTGCCTTCATCGCCCTGGCCGGAGCTGTCGGCGGCGGCGCCTATGCCGAGAATGTCGACAGCGCAACCATGCGTGAGCGCACCATGATGCGGCTCGACAAGGCGATGAAGGACAATAACGGCACTATCACCTTCGACCAGTTCTCCGATGTCATGGACGCGCGGCTCAAGAAGCTCGTGGCTGACAATGGCGGCAAACTGACTGTCGCTCAACTCGCCGACGCACTGGAGAAGGCGCGCTTCGAACGTATGGCAAGGCGCATCATCGCCCGTTACGACAGCAAGGGCGACGGCACGCTGACATCAGATGACATCAGCGGCCGCGAAAAGAAGCTTTTCGCGATACTCGACAAGAACAATGACGGAAAGATCGAGAACCGCGAGCTGCCGAAGAGCGGGCGCTTTGGCCGTCATCGTCAAGGAGGCGACGACGAAAACGGCATGCAGTGAGGCTGGCTGACGCAGGCTCCGGGCCGTCAGCCGGAGCCTGCCGCTCAGGCCGCGGCTTTGACCGCAGGCGGAGCTTTCTTCACCGGAATGCGCACCGACACGATCGTGCCGACGCCTTCGGTGGAACGGATCTTCAGTGCGCCGCCTTGCAACTCGGCCAGCGAGCGGGAAATGGCAAGGCCAAGTCCGGAGCCGGCATGGTTCTTGGAAAACTGGTTCTGCACCTGCTCGAAGGGGCGCCCGAGCTTGCCGAGCGCTTCCTTCGGGATACCGCAGCCATTGTCCTCGATCGTCAGCACCAGCGCGCCTGACGTGTTGCGGGCCCTGACCGATATGTGGCCGCCTTGGCCGGTGAATTTCACCGCGTTGGACAGGAGGTTGATGACGATCTGCTTGATCGCCCGGCGATCGGCGAACAGCGTCAGCGCGTCGGCGATACGCGTTTCCACGGTGATCGCCTTCTGCGCCGCCTGCAGCGACACGACACGCACGGTTTCGCTGATCAGCGGACCGAGATCGATCTGTTCCTGGTCCAGCGAGAACTGGCCGGCCTCGATCTTGGACATATCGAGAATGTCATTGATGACGCCGAGCAGGTATTTGCCGCTGCTGTTGATGTCGGTGGCGTACTCCTCGTAGCGCTCCGACCCCAGCGGGCCGAACAGCCTTTGTTCCATCAGTTCGGAGAAGCCAATGATGGCATTGAGCGGCGTGCGCAGTTCATGCGACATGTTGGCCAGGAATTCGGATTTGGCCCGGTTCGCCGCTTCGGCGCGCTCGGTTTCCTTCATGTATTTGCGGTTGAGGTCGACCAGTTCGCGCGACCGTTCCTCTTCGGCCCGCCGTGCGAGGCTGAGATCATGGATTGTCGCCATCAGCCGGCGCTCGCTGTCGACCAGCTTTTCCTGATGCAGCTTGATCTGGGTGATGTCGGACCCGACCGAGACGATGCCACCGTCCCTGGTCCTGAGTTCGTTGACCTGCAGCCAGCGGCCGTCGGACAGCTGCCGCTCGAACGTGGCGCCGCCCTGCGGGCCATTGGTGTTGGCAAGCCGGCGCTCCGAAGCAAAGGCCAGCATCCGCTCTTCCAGCGACACGCGCGTCACACCTGGCATCACGTCGCGATCCGAGAGCCCGTTGTCCTGCTGGTATTTGGAATTGCACATGATCAGGTTCTGAGCCGAATCCCACAACACGAAGGATTCATTGATATTTTCGATCGCGGTCCTGAGGCGAAGATCGGCCGCTTCGGAGCGCAGCGCCAGATGCCGTTGCTCGGTGACGTCGACCGCGATGCCGATCAGCTGGATCTCCGGCGCTTCCGGATCCATGACTTGGGCCCGGGCGCGCATCCACACCCACTGGCCATCGGCATGCCGCATCCGGAACACCTGGTCGATGTGATCGATCTCGCGTGCGACGATCCTGTTGGCGAGCTCGAACAGATCGCCGTCCTCGGGATGAATGATCTCGTCGACCTCGCCGAACGATAGCATCGTCTCGCAGGGTTCGTAGCCGAGCATGTCGTACATCGAGCGCGACCAGTACATCTTGCCGCGCACCATGTCCCAGTCCCACAGGCCGCAGCGGCCGCGAACCAGCGCCATGTCGACACGCTGATGCGCTTCGAGATAGATGCGGTCGGCAGCCTGCGCGCGCGCCGCCTGTCCGAAATAGGCATAGAGGATGATGATCAGCACTCCGGCCGTCAGCACGAACAGGGTGACGTTGAGCGAGACGGTCTTGCGCCACGTGTCGAAGACCGCTTCCTGCGGCACCAGAGCCGCGGCGGCTCCCTTCCTGTCCCTGGACAGGCTGACCGCCGCGTACCAGTCCTCACCGCCGATGTTGACCTCCATGACACCGGCGCGATCGCCGAACATGAACAGGGGTTGGCCGCCCTGGACGAGGCCGTCGAGCGAATGGCCTTGCCAGGGCACGGAACGTGGGGTCACCGCGGTGATCTTGAAGGCACTGTCGGTGATGACGAGCACATGGCTGCGGCCCATCGCGCCTTGGCGGCTGGTGGTCTCCAGCAGGTCCTGGGTGGCGCCCGGCAGCGTGTCCGATGTCGTGGCGAGCGAGCTGGCGAGCTGCGCGGCGCCCAGCGTCAGGATCGCCTTGGCATCGCGCTCGATGTCGTCGCGCTCGTTCATGAGCGAGAGCACGCGCAGCGCCGCGATGACGAGGAGGAAGATGACGATGAGGGCTGGTATCGACCGGCGCAAAAGCGGTTCAGCCGCCAGAAGACGCTTGTAGGCTGGTTCGGCGATGAGCCGCGTATTCCCGGCAAGGCCGTCGCTGCGCGTCTCGCGACGCGCAAAAGCCATCCCTCCGGGCGCGCCCCACGCGTCCGCCTTCGCCATAAATGGCACTCCCCGATTTCCAGTATGCCGCATTTCTATGTGCTGGTGATCCGGCAACACCGCACTTCCGAATCGCCATTAAAGAATCAAAGGTGATTCGCCTTGTCCAGTGCTCCGGCGAAAAAAGATTAAAAATCGACTAAAATAACGGACTTTGGCGGTGAGGCGGCTTGGCCTTCTCTCGTATGGGACAAGGCAGGGGAGGCCTATGCCAGTGTGCGCTCGACAATGTCGCGCAGGTCCGCCGACAGGTTTTCGGTATTGGCGATCGAAACCAGTGCTTCCCTGGCCTTGGCTTGCCGGCCCGGTTCGAGAGAACGCCAGGACCTGAGCGCCGTCGCCAGCCTAGCCGCCACTTGCGGGTTGCGCTTTTCGACCTCGAGCACCGTCTGCGCTAAGAAGCGGTAACCTTCGCCGTCGGGGCGATGGAAGCCGGTCTGGTTGGCGCTTGAGAATGTGCCGATCAGCGAGCGCACCCGGTTCGGGTTGCCCATCGAAAACCCCGGATGAGCGGTCAGGGACCGAACCGTGTCGACAGCCTGCGGCCCCGGCACGCTGGCCTGGATCTGGAACCATTTGTCCATGACCAGCGGGTCGGATGCATATGTCTTTTCGAAAGCCGCCAGCGCCTTTTTCGCCTCTGGCGATCCGTGGTGACGATGCGCGAGAACGGCCAATGCGGCCGCGCGGTCGGTCATGTTGGTCGCGCACTGGAAATGCCCGGCCGCCAATGCCGCCCCGCCAGGCAGCAGCGAGAGATAATCCAACAGAATGTTGCGCAAGGCGCGTCGTCCCGCGCTCGCCGCGTCGGGGCTGAAGGCGTTCTTGTCGGCAAGGCTGTCGTAGAGGCCGGAAAATGCCTCGCCATTGGCCGTGCCGATCGCCAGCGCAAGCGCGTGGCGGGCGGTATGGATGGCGTCGGGATCGATGTTCTTACCGATGTCACGCGCGATGTCGGCGTCGCCAGGCAGCGCCAGGGCAAGGGCCCGATAGGCCGGCTCCAGTGTCTCGTCGCTGGCGATGCTGCCGGCAAGCTCGGTCAGCCGTGGGGCGAAGTCCGGCTGCTTGCCGCCGAGGATCTGGCGGAAGGCAGCGATCAGCGCATCGGTGAGCAGCGTGTTGAAGGCCTGCCAGCGCGAGAAGGCGTCGCTGTCATGGCGGGCGAGGAAGAACTGGTCGGCAGCCTTCTGCTCGACCGATAGCGTCACCGGTGCCGAAAAACCGCGGTTGAGTGACACCGCCGGTCGTTCGGCAACGCCGGAAAAACGCACCGTGTGGCGGCGCTTGCGGATATGGATGACGCCGTCCTCGACGCTGGCGCCCTCGACGCCGCTATATCGAACCGGCTTGCCGCCGGCGCCGATCAGGCCGAAGGCGAGCGGGATATGCATCAGCCGCTTGCGGCTTTCCGACGGTGTCGGCGGCACCGACTGCTCGATCTCGAGCGTGAATTCCTGTGCGGCCGGATTGTGCGTCGAACTCACCGTCAGGTTGGGTGTACCAGCCTGGTGATACCAGAGCGCGAATTGCGAAAGGTCGCGGCCGGACGCCTCCTCGAACACTTTGATGAAGTCCTCGATGGTCGCGGCTTCGCCGTCGTGGCGTTCGAAATAGAGGTCCATGCCGGCGCGAAAGACCTCGGCCCCGAGAATGGTGCGGATCATGCGCACCACTTCGGAGCCCTTTTCGTAGACCGTCGCCGTATAGAAATTGTTGATCTCGCGGTAGCGGCGCGGCCGCACCGGGTGCGCCAGCGGTCCCTGGTCCTCGGGAAACTGGTGGGCACGCAGCGTGCGCACTTCGGCGATGCGCTTGACCGCGCGCGAGCGCTGGTCGGCGGAGAATTCATGATCGCGGAAGACCGTCAGCCCTTCCTTCAGGCAAAGCTGGAACCAGTCGCGGCAAGTGATTCTATTGCCTGTCCAATTGTGGAAATACTCATGCGCGATGATCGCCTCTATATTGGCGAAATCGGCGTCCGTCGCCGTCTCCTGGTCGGCCAGCACGTATTTGTCGTTGAAGATGTTGAGGCCCTTGTTCTCCATCGCGCCCATGTTGAAGTCAGACACGGCGACGATGTTGAAGACGTCGAGGTCGTACTCGCGGCCAAACGCCTCCTCGTCCCATCGCATGGACCGCTTCAGCGCGTCCATCGCGTAGCCGGCGAGCGCCTCCTTGCCGGGCTCGACATAGATACCGAGCTCGACTTTGCGCCCGGACATGGTCATGAAACTGTCGGCGACCTGCCCGAGATTCCCGGCCACCAGCGCGAACAGGTAGGACGGCTTGGGGAAGGGGTCGTGCCAGCTGGCGTAGTGCCAGCCATCGGCGAGATCGCCGTTTTCGACCGGATTGCCGTTGGACAGGAGCAGCGGCGCCTCGTCGCGCCGCGCCTCGATCCGCACCGTGTAGACGGACAGGATATCGGGGCGGTCGAGGAAGTAGGTGATGCGGCGAAAGCCCTCCGCCTCGCACTGCGTACAGTAGACGTTATTCGAACGGTAAAGGCCCATAAGAGCCTCATTGCTGGCCGGCGCCAGTTCGGTTTCGATCCGCAGTTGGAAACGACTTACGGCCGGCGGCTTGAGCAGGGTCAGTTGGTCCGGGCTCGCCAGCAGATCAGCCGGTCTCACCGTCTTGCCGTCGATCTCGACGCGCTTGAGCGTCAACCCATCGCCGTCGAGCACCAGCGGAGCCGATTTCGATATCCCCTCGCGGCGCTCTACGGTCAGTATCGCGGTGACGACGGTGGCCTGTGGCGAAAGACGGAAGTCAAGGTTGGTTTCCGGAATGAGGTAGTCGCTGGGGCGATAGTCCTCGAGTTTGAAGACCTGGCCTGTGTCGGTGCGCATTCCCTGGCTTTTCCTGTCTTTTCCGGGGACCGGACATGTTTTGGCTGGTCCAAAAAATTCAAAGTCCGCGCTCTTTACACGAAACACACCCTCGACAAAACTGCGGCAGAGCCTAATTCAGGCCTTCCTTTCATCATAGCGAGGGCAGTCATGACCGCCGTCACACCGAAATTCGGGATGGGCGCTTTCGTTCGGCGCCCCGATAATTTCCCGTTCTGCCATTTCGAGACCCGCAACGTGCCCTCGGCGGCGGGCAGAGACGCATTGCCAAAGTGACATCCGGGGCGGAGGCGCAACCAGAAACCACCGGCGGCCACGGTACGCTCAGGAGTATCGTGCTGAAGATCGTCTCCGTGGCGGTTTTTGTCGGCATGCAAACCTGTATCAAGGCGGCGGGCGACGTGCCTGCCGGGCAGATCGTCTTCTTCCGTTCCTTCTTCGCCATCTTCCCGATCATTGCCTTCCTGGCATTGAAAGGACATCTGGCCACGGCGTTCGTCACGAAACGTCCCTTCAACCACGTCGCGCGTGGCGTCGTCGGCGTCGGTGCCATGGGGCTCGGCTTTTTCGCGCTCACCAGGTTGCCGTTGCCGGAGGCGATCACCCTGAACTATGCACAGCCGCTGCTGGTCGTGGTGTTCTCCTCGGTGTTCCTTGGCGAGACGATCCGTGTTTATCGCTGGAGTGCCGTCGCGATCGGCCTCATCGGCGTGCTCATCATTTCCTGGCCGGAACTGACGCTGCTCAATTCGGATCAAGGGCTCGACGACCAGGAGGTCCTGGGCGTCATGGCCGCGCTGGCGGCCGCGGCAATCTCGGCTGTCGCCATGTTGCTCGTGCGCAATCTCGTGCAGACAGAGAAGACGGCCACCATCGTGCTGTGGTTCTCGTCAACGGCGAGCGTGCTCTCGCTGCTGACGCTGCCCTTCGGCTGGCAATCGCTGACGCCGGCGCAAGCAGCACTGCTCATCATGGCCGGCTTTTGTGGCGGCCTCGGCCAGATTCTGATGACCGCGGCCTATCGCCATGCCGAAGCCTCGGTCGTGGCGCCTTTCGAATACACTTCGATGATCCTTGGCGTCGTCGTCGGCTATTTCGTTTTCGGCGACGTGACCTCGTCCGGCACGCTGGTCGGTGGTGTGATCGTGGTGGCCGCCGGCATCTTCATCATCTGGCGCGAACGGCAACTGGGTCTGGAGCGCACCCGCACCCGCAAGGCGGCCCTGCCGCAGGGATGATCACGACCGTTCCGTCCGCTCTTTCGCCAACCGCACCAACACCGCTCTTGTCTGTTCGTCGGCCGGGAAGAACGACTCGATCGCCAGTTCAGAAAGCGTCACATCCAGCGGTGTGCCGAACACGGTAATGGTGCTGATGAAAGAAAGCACCGTGTCGCCATGGGCAAGCCTGAGCGGGTGCACGATGGCATTCGGCTCGATCGGCGCCGGCCGGCTGCTCTTCAGGCCGGAGGGGTAGCCGCGAAGCTCTTGCTCCAATGCGATCAGCTCCGGGTCGCCGGCGGCATCGTTCTGATGCTTCAGCCGTTCGAGCAGGTGGATGCGCCATTCCTGGAGATTCACGATACGCGGCGCGACACCACATGGGTGCAGGCTGAGCCGCAGCACATTGACGGGTGGCTGGAGCAATGAGGGCTCGGAAACATCGGCCAGGAATGGCCCGATTGCCGCGTTGGCCTTAACCAGGTTCCAATGCCGGTCCACCGCCAATGCCGGAAACGGCTCATGCCCCTTGAGCACCATCTCGACCGCCGCCATCGCGGGTGCCAGCGTCCTATCGGTGAGCGGCCGTTCGCTGAAGCTCGGCGCGAAGCCCGCGGCCAGCAGCAATTGATTGCGTTGCCGCAGTGGGATCGCAAGCTGCTCGGCCAGATGCAGCACCATGTCGCGCGAGGGTGCGGCGCGGCCGCTTTCGACGAAAGAGAGATGCCGCTGCGAAATTTCGGCTTCCATGGCGAGGTCGAGCTGGCTCATGCGGCGCCGCGTGCGCCATTCGCGGATGAGACTGCCGGCGGAGGTTTGAGGCGTTGTCATGGGAGGATGGTTAAGCCTCGGGCCAAAGCATTTCAATTACCTGCGAGGTCATCGCTAGGAGAGCGCCCGCAGCTTCGCCTTCACCTCGAGAAAATCCCGCCACGCGAGCTTCTTGTGTGCGGGCGTCCGCAAGAGATAGGCCGGGTGCAGCGTCGGCATGGCCGGAATAGCAATGCCGGACGCCGTGGTGTGGACGCGCCAGTTGCCGCGCAGCCGCAGGATTCCTTCCGAGGTGTTGAGCAAGGTCTTGGCCGACGGACCGCCGAGATTGATCAGCACCTTGGGATTGACCAGCTCGATCTGACGCTCGATGAACGGCCGGCAGATCTCGGTCTCGTGCGGCGTCGGCGTGCGGTTGCCAGGCGGCCGCCAGGGAATGACATTGGCGATGTAGACCGAGCCTCGGTCGAGCCCGATCGCGGCCAGCATGCGGTCGAGCAGGCGGCCCGAGCGGCCGACGAAGGGCAATCCTTCAATGTCCTCGTCGCGGCCGGGGGCTTCACCGACCAGCATGACAGCGGCTTGCGGGTTGCCGTCGGCGAATACCAGGTTCTTGGCGGTGGCCTTGAGATTGCAGCCCTCGAAAGCGGCCATGTGCTGGCGCAGCTCGTCCAGGGATGCCGCCGCGTTCGCCAGTTGGCGCGCCAGCGCCGCCTGCGCCTCGTCGGGCACGGCCGAGGTCGACGGGCGCGGGGCCGGAGCATCCGGCACGGCGCGCCCATCGAGCCGCGGCTGAGCCGCGGGCGGCTGCTCTGGTGCGCTGCTTTCGCGTGGCGTCGCCGTCGGCATGCGCTGCGCCGGCTTCGGCGCGGCCTCCGCGAACCGGTTTACCGGCGCATCCTCCAAAGCCTCGTCAACACCCGCGCTGGCATAGAAGGCGAGCAGATCGGCGAAATCGACCGGATGGTTGGGAGAGGCGGCAGTCATGGCCGCACCATCGTCCGGGCGGCGCCAATTTGCAACCTCGGGAAGGCCGTGGCGGCAGCCAATCCCGCTGCCAAGGAGACGTCGCGGTCTAGCCAGTGGGTATGCGTGGATCCTGCACCAGATAGAAGGTCCATCGCGGCGTGTAGTCGGTCATGAGGAATTCGAAGCGGGCGATCTTCAGCGGATCGACCTTGCCGTTCTTGAACAGCAGCCGATCATAGGGTTCGAACTCGCGATCGAAATCGGCGAAATTGCTCGACCAGATATTGTCAGGTGTCTTGTTGCGCTGGTCGAACGAAAGCCCGTCTCCGAACACGCTTGGCTGGTCCAATATTTCCTGCAGCTCGAACTGGAATTCAATCCAGCCCTGGCCGCTGTTGTTGAGCACGTCTATGCGCATATACATGATGCCGTTGGCGAACTCCCCCGCCTTGCCGAATGTCTGGATCGGCTTTGTGGTGCGGATGGTCAGCGTCACAGGTGTCGCCGAATTCAGCTCTTCGGTGACAACAAGCGGATCGTCCTTGGTTCCGATGCCGGAGGCCCCGGTGATGCGGAAACCGCCAAGCTCGTCGGAGAATGAGTACGCGCCTGTCGACCAGACCTTCACTTCATCGGCGACGGCATGACCCGGCGCCAAAGCCAGAAGGGCCAAAGTAATCGCCCGGCAGGCCCGGCCGGGCGTTGATGGAAAGCGCGTCGAAGAGAAGCCGCCTGGCCCGGGAATGCGCATGGCGGGAAGTATGGCCGATAAGCAAGCCGTCGAACAATAAAAAACGCAAGTTTGGCGGGTCGCGCCGCGCGGAAGCGGCTTGCCTGCCGCGGAATGCGCGACTTTTTGGCCAAATCCGCATTGTCACGTATGCGCCGGTTTCCTGTCGCCAAATGATGCGCTATGCAGCGCAAGAGCCAGCAAGATACGCCAACGGCGGCAAGCCAGTGCGGAGGGGTTGATGAGCGATATCGAACGCGAAAGCATGGAATTCGACGTGGTCATCGTCGGTGCCGGACCGGCCGGCCTTGCTGCGGCCATCCGCCTCAAGCAGGTCAATCCCGAACTCTCGGTCGTCGTGCTGGAAAAGGGCGGCGAGGTCGGCGCCCATATCCTATCGGGTGCCGTCGTCGATCCGATCGGCATCGACCGGCTGTTGCCCGGCTGGCGCGAGGAGGATGGTCATCCCTTCAAGACGCCGGTCACGGCGGACCATTTCCTGGTGCTCGGCCCCGCCGGCTCGTTCCGCCTGCCCAACATCCTCATGCCGCCGCTGATGAACAACCACGGCAACTATATCGTCTCGCTGGGGAACGTCTGCCGTTGGCTGGCCGGCAAGGCCGAAGCGCTTGGCGTCGAGATCTATCCAGGCTTTGCCGCGACCGGCCTGCTCTACAATGAAGAAGGTGCCGTCACCGGCGTCGTTACCGGAGACATGGGCGTCGAGAAGGACGGCACGCACGGTCCGGGCTTCGCGCCGGGCATGGCGCTGATGGGCAAGTATGTGCTGATCGGCGAGGGCGCGCGCGGTTCGCTCGCCAAGCAATTGATCGCCAGATACAAACTCTCCGATGGCCGCGAGCCGGGCAAATACGGCATCGGCCTCAAGGAACTCTGGCAGGTCAAGCCGGAGAACCATCGGCCCGGTCTGGTGCAGCATTCCTTCGGCTGGCCGCTCGACATGAAGACCGGCGGCGGTTCGTTCCTCTATCATCTGGAGGACAACCAGGTGGCTGTCGGCTTCGTCCTCCACCTCAACTACAAGAACCCTTATCTGTCGCCCTTCGAGGAATTCCAGCGCTTCAAGACCCATCCGGCGATCGCAGGCACATTCGAGGGCGCCAAGCGCCTGGGCTACGGTGCGCGCGCCATAACGGAAGGTGGTTGGCAGTCGGTGCCGAAATTGTCGTTCCCGGGCGGCGCGCTGATCGGATGCGCGGCGGGCTTCGTCAATGTGCCGCGCATCAAGGGTTCGCACAATGCCGTGCTGTCCGGCATGCTGGCGGCCGATCATGTCGCCGAGGCGATCGGCGCCGGCCGTGCCAATGACGAGCTCTCCGCCTACGAAGAAGCCTGGCGCGCGACCGACATCGGCAAGGACCTGAAGAAGGTGCGCAACGTCAAGCCGCTATGGTCGCGCTTCGGCACTGTCATAGGCGTCAGCCTCGGCGGCCTCGATATGTGGCTGAACACGCTGTTCGGCGTCTCGCCCTTCGGCACGCTGAAGCATGGCAAGGCCGACTATGCCACCCTCGAGCCTGCCGCCCAGCACAAGAAGATCGCTTATCCGAAGCCGGATGGCGTGCTCACCTTCGACCGTCTCTCCTCGGTGTTCCTGTCCAATACCAATCACGAGGAAAACGAGCCGGTGCACCTCATCGTCGGTGACATGGCGCTGCAGCAACGGTCCGAGCACGATGTCTTTGCCGGACCTTCCACGCGCTATTGTCCGGCTGGCGTCTATGAGTGGGTGGACAAGGATGGCAACGCCGCCGCCGATCCGCAAGCCAAGGACGTGCGCTTCGTCATCAATGCGCAGAACTGCGTCCACTGCAAGACCTGCGACATCAAGGACCCGAACCAGAACATCAACTGGGTGCCGCCGCAGGGCGGTGAAGGACCGGTCTACCAGGGTATGTGAGCGGCGGCGGACCTCGTCTGTCGCCGCAGGGGCGGCCGTTTCAACCAAGCCCGTTGAAGCGCCGCTCGGAGTATGGTCTCATGGCTTCCGGAGAGGAGGCGGACATGCGCCCGAGGAATCTGACTACGATCGCCGCAGCCGGCATGCTGGTCTGCGCATCGGCTGCTTCGGCCGACACAAAGCTCACCGTGCATATCCGCAGCTATGACGTTGCCGGCAGGACCGGCGCCGCCCTTGTCGAGGCGATGGACCGATTGGGGCCCAAGCACGGCTATATGGCGCGCGCCATCGCCGAAACCGGCTACACCACGCACTGGGATCTCGATGTCGCCCGTCAGGATGGGACCTGTCGCCTGCGCCAGGCCAACGGGACGCTCGACGTGACCTACACTTTCCCACGGCGGCTCTCGCCAACAGATCCAGGCCTGCGCAAGCGCTGGGACCGGTTCATGGCCGGCGTGCGCAAGCATGAGCATACGCACGGCCGCATTGCGGCGCGGATGATGCGGGCCACCGAAACCGCGCTTGTCGGGCTGAAGCGTCCCGACAACTGGTTCTGTGCGGGCACCCACGTCGAAGCGAGGCGGCGGATCAACGCCATTTATGCCGAATACGAAGCCAGGCAGAATGCGTTCGATGCGCGCGAGCATCGTGATGGCGGCCATGTCGAGCACCTGGTCGACGCGCTGACCAAACCTTGAAGGCGGCGTTGGCGTCTAGAGCAAAGTGCGTGGCGGTTTTCCCGGGCAAAGCGCGCAGCGCTTTCCCTTGGGAAGTGCGTCGAAATGTCGAAATAAAGAGTTAGAGCGGTTCGGTGATTCTAACAGACACTGAACCGCGCTTGCCCATTCGCGATGGTGCCCCGTCTTGGGACGGCGAAGCATCAGCCGCGCGGCTTACCTTGGAGATCGTGTGCCGCGAGCGCGCTCTCGTGCTCGTCATGCGGTTGCTTGTCGCCCGTGCGGACGGAGAACTCGACCAGCACCGGCAGATGGTCGGAGCCGGTATCCTCCAGCCGCGTCGAAGACAGGATGGTCAGCCCGCCCTTGCTGAACACCTGGTCGATCGGCAGGCCTGCATAGCGGCGCAGGAAATCGGGCAGTGTCCGGTGAATCCAGGTCGGGCCGGCTGAAGGCATGAGTGTCAGCCCGCCGAGAGCCGCGACCCGCCGCACCGCGGCACTCCAAGGCACGGCGTTGCAATCCCCGGCCAGGATCGCTGTCTCGCCGAGCGCGGCCAGTGGCTGCGCCAGTTCGCCGATCTGCCAGTATTGCTCCTTCGGCCAGGGCCAGGTCAAATGGATCGCGGCGACATCGACATCGCTCCCGCCAAAGTCGATGGTGGCGGTCGCCATCGCGCCGCGCGGCTCGCAACGCGGCGCGGTGTCGGCGACAAACGGCCGGCGCGACAGCAGCGCCACGCCGAACATGCGGTTCGGGTAAGGGCAGAGGATCCGGTAGGGATAGGCGCTGGCGATGTAGCCAAGCTCGGTCGTCCACATCGCCGACACCTCGTCGAGCGTGATCACGTCCGGATTGGTGCGGCCGATCAGTGAGAGCACTTTCTTCGGCGTTGGATTGTTGAAGCGAAGGTTCATCTGCAGCAGGCTGTAGACGATCTGGTCGGCGGGCTTGGCAACCGCCGGCTGCGGCCACAGCCTTGGCAATGCGCTTGCTGTCGTGACCAGGCAGGCGACCGCGAAGAGCAGTGCCGCGGCCGCCTGCAGCCGGTAGGAACTTGCAAGCAGCGGCAGCGCCAAAAGCGCCATCAGCACGCTGAGGTGAATGCGAAAATGCGAGAAGGAATCGAAAGCGGGGTGCAACGCGCCGAAAAACCCGGCCAACAAAGCGGCCGACAATGCCGTCATCGCCAGGAATGCCAGCCCAGCCATCATGTTCAAGCGCGCGCCTGTTGTCATTGAGGTCTTGTCTGCGAGGTCGTGTCCGCTGAATGCCGCCTGTCGATCAGTTCGATTTGCTTATCGGCCAAATTGCGGCCGAGCAAGACGACGAATTGCCTCGCCGAGCCTTCAAGCGACCGCCTACTGGAATGCTGTCTCCGAAAAGCTCCGGAGCTTGCGCGAATGCAGCCGCTCCATCGGCATCTCGGCCAGCTTTTCCATCGCCCTGATGCCGATGGTCAGGTGTTGCGCCACCTGGCGTTTGTAGAACTCTGTCGCCATGCCAGGCAATTTCAACTCGCCATGCAGCGGCTTGTCGGAAACGCACAGCAGCGTGCCGTAGGGGACGCGGAAGCGGAAGCCATTGGCGGCGATCGTCGCCGATTCCATATCGAGGGCGATAGCGCGCGACTGCGACAGGCGCTGCACCGGTCCGCGCTGGTCGCGCAGTTCCCAGTTTCGGTTGTCGATGGTGGCGACGGTGCCCGTGCGCATGATGCGCTTCAGATCATAGCCTGACAGGCCGGTGACCTCGGCTACTGCTTCCTGTAGCGCAACCTGGATCTCGGCCAACGGCGGGATCGGCACCCACACCGGCAGATCGTCATCCAGCACGTGGTCTTCGCGCACATAGGCATGCGCGAGCACATAATCGCCCAGCGCCTGGGTGTTGCGCAGCCCGGCGCAGTGACCAAGCATCACCCAGGCATGTGGCCGAAGCACGGCGATATGGTCGGTAATGGTCTTGGCGTTGGAAGGACCCACGCCGATATTGACCATGGTGATGCCACCATGGTTCGGCTTCTTCAGATGGTAGGCCGGCATCTGCGGCAGGCGCTGTGGCGCTACGCCTTCACTGGGAGCGCTCTGTCCGGACCGGGTGATAACGTTGCCAGGTTCGACAAATTCCGTGTAGCCTTCACCACCGTTTTCCATCAGGTCGCGGGCGCGGGCGACGAACTCGTCGATATAGAACTGATAGTTGGTGAACAGCACGAAATTCTGGAAATGCTGCGGGCTGGTTGCAGTGTAGTGCGTCATGCGGTGCAGTGAATAGTCGATGCGCTGCGCCGTGAACGGCGCCAGCGGCCGGGGCTCGCCGAAGGCGACCTCGAACGTACCGTTGGCGATCTGATCGTCGGTGCCGTCCAGATCCGGCACGTCGAACAGGTCGCGGATCGGCCGCTTGATACGTTCGGCATCAGCGCCGTCGACATAGGTGCCTTCCAGGAAAGCGAAATGCAGCGGGATCGGCGTGGTCGATTCCGAGACGGTCACCGACACGCCGTGATTGCGCATGATCAGCCGAAGCTGCTCGATGAGGTAGGTCTCGAACAGGTCCGGCTGGGTAACCGTGGTGGCGAAATGACCGGGCGTCGGCATGTGGCCATAGGCCTGGCGAGAGTCGACCTGGGTGAACGAACTCGTGGTGACGCCAATCTCGGGGTAGAAGGCCCGGTAGCGCTTGCTGCTGTCGCCGCCGGCGGCAAGGGCCGCGAAGGAATCGCGCAGGAACTTGGTGTTGCGGTCGTAGAGCACCTGCAGCGCGGCAACGGCCTTTTCGGCGTTGTCGAAGCTCTGCCGGCCAAAAGGCTCGGGCATGACGACAGATTCAATGGCTTGGGGATAGATTCGCTTTTCCATGGCCCAATATAGAGACTTGGGCGGCCGGTTGGGAGGGGTGTCGCCGCCGAAGGCGCCCAAAGCGCCCCTTTTTTCTTCAACCCCGCTGCAGGCTGACCAGCAGAACGAACCCGAGGCCAGACTTTCTGAGCGCCGGCGCCTCGATCGTCGAGCCGGCATCGGCGCGCATCATCGGCACCGCCAGGACCGGGGCGGCCAGAACCATCAGGATAAGCGCCGCCCGCGGCAGGAGCCGGAGGGTCTTGAGAGTGTTGGCGGCGATGCGGTTCATGATGTCTGTGCTTTTCTTTTCGAGGTCCGGGCTATTTGGTTTAGTGGCGAAGGTTGGTCGGGCAGGCGAGATGGCAGAGCCTGGTGGCTTCGTCCCAGGAGCGGGGGGAACGGCCCGCTTCGGCGACGAGAATGGCGAAGAACATTCCAAACAGGCTCATCAGCAGGCAGACGATGGTGAAGCGGCGAGCAAGCATTGGGTCTGTGTCTCCTTCAACACGCATGAGAATGCCCTGACGCCGCTGAACCGGCTCTGATGCCGGCGTTCATCTGCGGTTCAAATTGATTTGACGCGACGTTGGCTGGGTCGCCGCTGGCCCCGGACGGCGATCGGGTGCGACAGTCAGCGCATCGGTAAAATGAAAACGGGGCCCGCCGGGCCCCGTTTTGAGATCACTGGGAAATGGTCGATCAGAGCTTGTGCCAAGTCTGGCTCTTGCAGATCAGTCCGCCGAGCACGCAGCCGCTCATCTTGAGCGAGGCGCCCGATAATGTCGCCTTGCCCGAATAGGTCTTGTCGTTTGCCGGGTCGGTGATGTTGCCGGTATATTTGTTGTCGCCGGCCGCCTTGAGCGAGCCGATGGTCTTGCCGGCATATTTGCCGGACTTGAGCGTGATGGAAAATGAACCGCCGCCTGAAATGGCCGCCGTGTCGCCTGCCTGCGTTTTCCAGTTGCCCTCTATCGGATCGGCCCACGCCGCGCCGCTCAGGATCAAAGTGGCCGCCAGGGCCAGGCTCACTTTTCGAAACATGTCTTCGTCCCTCTGGATAGCCGGCCGGATGCTCCGCCTCGCCGGTCTGCCGCTTACGCAAACGTAAGCTAATCCAGCTTCCGTCAAAACAAAAGCGGTGCCGCTACGGAAGACTTTGGCATTTTGAAAGCGCCTAAATTCGCTCTGTCGGCGCGGAAATGAAAACGATCGGCTCGTCGCGTTTGTTTCCCGTGGTTAGCGGAGTGTTGACTGCGGCCGTGAAAATTTTCGTCAAATTTGGCAAAACCTAGCCGAATTGCTGGCTCCGTATCCTTAACGAATTTCTGTGTTTACCTATTGTTTTAGCTTTGTTTTCCTCAAATTAAGCACGCCATTTAACGACGGATTCAAGCCTGCGCGGCATTCTCGAAAGCATCGAAAGAGCGGCCCGGACAAGACAAACGGAGGCAGCTCTCGGGAGCCAGACAGGGGACTAAAATGGCACGTTTTGAAATGCTTGAAGCAGGCTTCGGCGCCATGGGGGCAACTGCCCAGGCCGACATTCTTTTCGAACTGGGCATGATGTATGCGACCGGCCGCGATTGCGAGACCGACGTCGTTGCCGCCCACAAATGGTTCAACATCGCCGCCATCAAGGGTTCGGTCCGCGCCGCCGAGCTGCGCTCGGAACTCTCGGCGGCCATGTCGAAGATCGAGATCGCCAAGGCGCTGCGCGAAGCCCGCGAATGGATGACCATGCACTGAGTTCCGCCAGACGGGAACGCTCCGGCCAAGACCGCTGAAAAGACGGTCGGGCCAACAGGGATAGGCTGCGCAGACAGCCAGGCCACAGGCCAACAACAAAAAGAATGTGGCAGGCCGACAGGTCCAAGCCGCCCGACGAACCATGATCCCGAAAGTGGAATCGGGGCCTCGGCAAGATCATGGCCAACAGGAAGACAGGGAAGGTGGGTTGGGTTCACAGCGCGGGGGCGCCGGGGAAACGGCCTGACAGGCAAAAAAGCCACGACCAGCCGGAACAAGGCTGGCGTGGCTTTTTTGCTTGAATGAGGCCAGGCAGGCCCAATCGAGTGGCGCCAATGCGCCTAGACAGGTCCGATGAAGGATGAAATTGTCCCGCCTCTCTGGAAGAAGCGCGGCCGGAGCGGCCGCGCGTGAGTGGAGGAGTTCTATTGTCATGAAAAAAATGAGTATTTTGAGCGCGGCCATTTTCGGCCTGATGATGAGCGCGCCGGTCGCATTCGCCGACGACATCACCGTCTCGGTGGTCGGCCCGATGACCGGACAACTCGCGACCATCGGCGATCAGTTCAAGCAGGGCGCACAGGCCGCCGCCGATGCCATCAACGCTGCGGGCGGCGTCAACGGCTCGATGATCAAGCTCGACATCGAGGACGACCAGTGCGATCCAAAGCAGGCCGTGTCGGTCGCCAACCGCATCGTTGCCAACGGCGTCAAGTTCATCGACGGTCATGCCTGCTCGGGTTCGAGCATCCCGGCCTCGGCGGTCTACGCAGAAGCCGGTGCGCTGATGATGAGCCCGGCGTCCTCGAACCCGGTGCTGACCGACGCCGCGGCAAAGGCCGGCTGGCCGACGATCATGCGTCTCTATACGCGTGACGACGCGCAGGGGGCCTTCATCGGCCCTTGGATCGCCAAGAAGTATGCCGGAAAGAAAGTCGTCATCCTGCACGACAAGAGCGCCTACGGTCAGGGCGTGGCTGACGCTGTCAGGGCAACCATGAATACTGGTGGCCTCAAGGAAGTCTACTATGACGCCATCAACCCCGGCGAGAAGGACTATTCGGCGCTTGTCACCAAGCTGAAGGATCTCAAGGCCGATGTCGTTTATTTCGGCGGCTACCATCCTGAGGCCGGGCTGATCCTGCGTCAGTCGGCGGAGCAAAACCTAAAGTTCCAGCTGATCATGCCGGATTCGATCGCCTCGCCGGAGTTCTGGCAGGTTGCCGGCCCGGCCGGCGAGGGCACCATGTTCGTGTTCCCGTCGGATCCGCAGGCAAAGCCGGAAGCCAAGGCGGCCGTCGAGAAGATCAAGGCGGGCGGCTTCGTGCCGGAAGGCTTCACGCTGTTCTCCTACGCCGTGGTCCAGGCTTTCGCCGAAGGCATCAAGCGTGCCGGCGGCGACGATCCGGCCAAGGTTGCCGAAGCGTTGAAGAACGGCACGCCGATCAGCACCGTTGTCGGCGACGTCACCTTCGACGAGAAGGGCGACCTCAAGAATGCCAGCTACGACATCAACCAGTGGCACGACGGCAAGTACGCGCCGATCGCGCAGTAATCGCTCTGACAGCCCAGGAAATGGCCGGGTTCGCCCCGGCCATTTCTGTTTGCGGCCCGCGATGCGCTCCTGCTATCAACTGGTGGCTGAGTTCGACGCGCTCTGTTCCTCGACGAACCGCACCAGCACCGTCCCGTCAGTGACCTGCGCCCCTTCCCCGGCGATCTCGGCGATCACGCCATCATGCGGGGCGGCGATGGTGTGCTCCATCTTCATCGCTTCGAGGATCAGCAGAATTTGCCCCTTGATCACAGCGTCGCCTTTCGCCACGCGCACAAGCTTGACGAGACCCGGCATCGGCGCGCGCAGGCTGCCGGAGGCGGCAGCTGCTTCATCGCTCCTGGCCAGGGGATCCGGCACGGTGAAAGCATATCCGGCAGCGCCTTCGAACACCGTGATGTGGGCGGGCCAGCGGGCGAGGCGGGGAACGGCGCGAAGATCATGCGAATTGGTGCTATCGTAAGGCGCATCGAGCGCCACCTGAAAGCGTCCGTCCGGCCGCATTGAAACCTTTGCCTGAATTTGCTCCTCGCCGAACTTCAGCCGCATGCGCCGCACCACGCCGCAGAAATGCGCATAGCCGGCAAGCGACGACCACGGGTCGTCCGACGACGGCAATGCTCCGGCACCCGAGGCCGCCAGGACGGCAGCCGAGATGATTTCGCCGGTCGGCGGCGCGACCGCCGTCAGCGCTTCCTGGTGTCGGCCGATCAGGCCGGTATCGACGTCGCCTGCTGCAAAATCCGGATCGGCCGCAAGAGCGGCAAGAAAAGCGGTGTTGACGGTGGAGCCGGCAATCTCGGTTTGCGCGAGCGCTGTGCGGAGCCCTTCCAGCGCCGCCTGTCTGTCCCCGGCATGGACGACCAGCTTCGCGATCATGGGGTCGTAATAGGGCGAAATCGCATCGCCAGCCCGCACGCCAGTCTCAATGCGCATCGCGGCTCCTTCTGGGGCAACGCCCGGGAATTTCAGGTGGTGCAGCGTGCCCGTCGCCGGCAGAAAGCCCTTGGCCGCGTCCTCGGCATAGATGCGCACCTCGAAAGCATGGCCAGAAAGCGCGATCTCGCTTTGTGTCTTCGGCAGTTTTTCGCCGCTGGCGACCCGCAACTGCCACTCGACCAGATCGGTGCCGGTGACCATCTCGGTGACTGGATGCTCGACCTGCAGGCGGGTGTTCATTTCCATGAACCAGAAGCGGTCGGCCTTGAGGCCTTGCGAGGCGTCGACGATGAACTCGATGGTGCCGGCGCCGGAATAGTTGATTGCCTTGGCTGCCTTCACCGCCGCTTCCGTCATCGCCTTGCGCAAAGCCGGCGTCATGCCGGGGGCGGGGGCCTCCTCGATCACCTTCTGGTGGCGGCGTTGCGCCGAGCAGTCGCGTTCGTAGAAATGCACCGCGTCGCCGAAATTGTCGCCGAACACCTGCACTTCGATATGCCGTGGCTTGTCGACATATTTTTCGACCAGCACACGGTCGTCGCCGAAGGCGGCCTTGGCCTCGCGCCGGGTGCTGGACAGCGCCTCGGAAAAGTCATCGGGATGCTCGACGCGCCGCATGCCCTTGCCGCCGCCGCCGGCACGCGCCTTTATCAGCACGGGATAGCCGATCTCGCGGGCCTTTGAGGCCAGCAGCACGATTTCCTGCGCCTCGCCATGATAACCCGGAACGACCGGAACGCCGGCCTTCTCCATCAGCCGCTTGGCGGCGTCCTTCAGCCCCATGGCGCGGATCGAGGCCGCCGACGGGCCGATGAAAATGAGACCGGCAGTCACCACCTGGTCGACGAAATCGGGGTTTTCCGACAGGAATCCGTAACCGGGATGGATGGCCTGCGCGCCCGTTGCAAGAGCCGCCGCAACGATCCTGTCACCGCGCAGATAACTCTCGCCGACGGGCGAGGGGCCGATATGGACCGCCTCGTCGGCCATCTCGACATGCAGGGATCTCGCATCGGCATCCGAATAGACTGCGACGGTGTGCACGCCGAGCTTGCGCGCTGTGCGGATGACACGGCAAGCGATCTCGCCCCGATTGGCGATCAGGATTTTCGTGAACATGGAGCCTCCCGGATTTGCATCGGGCGGCGCCATTCCGGCAGGCGCCTGTTTATTTGGACGCGGCGATCTCGCAGGCGCCGCCGTTTGTCACCTTGTAGTGGTCGCGCGTGGCCAGGCAGGATTTCATGGCCAGTTCCTCTGCCATCTCTTGCGACGGCGCGTTCAGTCGCGCGCCGCAGAGAATGTGGAGAGAAACCACCCTGGAGTACGGCGTGGTGGCATAGGCGGAATGGCCGGTGGCCGCGACATAGGCCTGGTAGGCCCTGGTGCATGGTGACTCCGGATCGCCATTCAAAGTCGGCGGGAAACGCTTGTCCCCCCCGCTTCCCGCCAGCGAGCCGGCCACGCTCGCGCCATGTGCGGCGGTTGGCAGTAATACTGAAAGTATTAGAGTAGAAACATTCCGTGAGTATTTCGGTTTCATTTGTACCCCATCCCTGTTTAAAAGTGCAGGATGAGGAATAACGAATATTATACAACGCCGCCAGATCTGCAGGGGAGGCTCTTGGTTTGGTGAGCGCATGAACGGCGTGGCTTATAAAGTTCATTCTTCACCCAATGTTGCAAGAATACGTCGGTATAATTCCGCCATGGCTTCGTCGAAGCAGCAGAAAATGACGGTTTCGGGAAGTGTGTTCTGCTTGATGAAGTCATTGACCTCAGTAGCGGCGACATTGGTCGCTTCATCTTTCGGATAGTGGTACACACCGGTCGAAATGGCCGGGAATGCCACCGAGCGGCAGTCATTGGCGACTGCTAGTTCAAGCGAACGCCGGTAACAGGAGGCCAGCAATTCGGCTTCGCCCTTGCCGCCGCCCTGCCAGACGGGCCCGACAGTATGGATGATGTGTCGAGCCGGCAGTTTATAACCCTTGGTGATCTTGGCATCGCCGGTCTTGCAGCCATTGAGCATGCGACATTCGAATTCGAGCTCCGGCCCAGCGGCGCGGTGAATGGCTCCATCGACCCCACCGCCACCGAGCAGCGAGGAGTTGGCAGCATTAACGATGGCATCGACCGCCAGCTTGGTGATGTCGCCGGTGTGAACGCTGATCCGGTCGCCCATAGCGCCCATCATCACATCCTGAACACGCCGAAGCGTGTCTCCTCGATCTCGGCGTTGAGCGCGGCCGACAGGCTGAGCGCCAGCACCTCGCGTGTCCTGGCCGGATCGATGATGCCGTCATCCCAGAGCCTTGCCGAGGAATAGAGCGGATGGCCTTCATGCTCGTATTTCATCAGGATCGGCTTCTTGAATTTCGCCTCCTCCTCGGCGCTCCATTCCCCGCCCTTGCGCTCGATGCCCTCGCGCTTGACCATGGCGAGTACGGCTGCCGCCTGCTCGCCGCCCATCACCGAGATGCGGGCGTTGGGCCACATCCACAAGAAGCGAGGTGAGTAGGCGCGGCCGCACATGCCGTAATTGCCGGCCCCGAACGAACCGCCGATAATGACAGTCACCTTGGGCACCCTGGCGGTCGCCACCGCCATCACCAGCTTGGCGCCGTCCTTGGCGATGCCGCCCGCCTCGTATTTCCTGCCGACCATGAAGCCGGTGATGTTCTGCAGGAAAACCAGCGGGATCTTGCGCTGGCAGCACAATTCGATGAAGTGCGCGCCCTTCAGCGCGCTCTCGGAAAACAGCACGCCATTGTTGGCGATGATGCCGACCGGCATGCCGTGGAGATGGGCAAAGCCGGTGATCAGCGTCGTGCCGTAGTTCTGCTTGAATTCATCGAATTCGGAGCCGTCGACAACGCGCGCGATCACTTCGCGCACGTCATAGGGCTGGCGCAGATCGGTCGGGACGATGCCGTAGAGTTCATCTGCCGGGTGAAGCGGCGGATGAGCTTTCTGTAAGCTCAGGCTTACAGCCTTGTTCCGATTCAGGTTCTTGATGATGCGCCGGCAGATGGCAAGCGCGTGTTCGTCGTCCAGCGCATAGTGATCGGCGACACCGGACAGCTTGGTGTGAACATCCGCGCCACCCAATTCTTCGGCGCTGACGTCCTCGCCGGTGGCCGCCTTTACCAGCGGCGGTCCGCCGAGGAAGATGGTCGCCTGGTTGCGCACCATGATCGTCTCGTCCGACATCGCCGGCACATAGGCTCCGCCAGCCGTGCAGGAACCCATGACGCAGGCGATCTGCGGGATGCCGGCAGCCGACATGTTGGCCTGGTTGTAGAAGATGCGGCCGAAATGCTCGCGGTCGGGAAAGACCTCGTCCTGGTTTGGCAGATTGGCGCCGCCACTGTCGACCAGATAGACGCAAGGCAGGTTGTTCTGAAGCGCGATCTCCTGCGCGCGCAAATGCTTTTTCACCGTCAGCGGATAATAGGTGCCCCCCTTCACTGTGGCGTCGTTGACGACGACCATCACCTCGGTACCCTCGACGCGGCCGATGCCGGCGATCAGGCCGGCCGACGAGATCTCCTCGCCATACATGGACCACGCCGCGAACTGGCCGATCTCGAGGAAGGGCGAGCCGGTGTCCAGCAATTGCGCCAGGCGTTCGCGCGGCAGCAGCTTGCCACGGCCGACGTGGCGTTCGCGCGCCTCGTCCGAGCCGCCGCGCTCGACGGCCGCGGCCTTTTCAGTGATGTCGGCAACCAGCGCCCGCATGCGCTCGGCATTGGCGCGGAAGGTTTCGGAGGAGGGCGAAATCTGGGTCTGGAGGACAGCCACGCTACACCCCCTCCGCCATGATCTCGCGGCCGATCAGCCAGCGGCGGATTTCGCTGGTGCCGGCGCCGATCTCGTACAGCTTGGCGTCGCGCAAAAGCCGGCCGGTCGGATAGTCGTTGATATAGCCGTTTCCACCAAGCAGTTGAATGGCGTCGAGCGCCATCTGCGTCGCTCTCTCGGCGGCAAACAGCACGCAGCCGGCGGCATCCTTGCGGGTGGTCTGGCCGCGGTCGCAAGCGGCTGCGACGGCGTAGACGTAAGCGCGCGCGGCATTCAGCGCCGTATACATATCGGCAAGCTTGCCTTGTACCAGTTGGAATTCCCCAATCGGCTGGCCGAACTGCTTGCGCTCGTGAACATAGGGGATCGCCACGTCGAGGCACGCCGCCATCAAGCCGATCGGGCCGCCGGCAAGCACGGTGCGTTCATAGTCGAGGCCAGACATCAGCACCTCGACGCCGCGTCCTTCCTCGTGCAGCACATTGTCGAACGGCACCTCGACATCCGAGAAAACCAGTTCGCCGGTGTTGGATCCCCGCATGCCGAGCTTGTCGAGTTTCTGCGCCACCGAAAATCCCGGCATCGCCTTTTCGACGATGAAGGCGGTGATGCCGCGCGTTTCCCTTTCCGGGTCGGTCTTGGCGTAGACAACCAGCGTTTCGGCGTCCGGGCCGTTGGTGATCCACATCTTGGTGCCGTTGAGCACATAGCCGTCATTGCGCTTTTCGGCGCGCAATTTGAGCGACACCACGTCGGAGCCGGCGCCGGGCTCCGACATGGCGAGCGCGCCGACGTGCTCGCCCGAACATAGCGGCGGCAGGTATTTTTCCTTCTGTGCCGGCGTTGCCCAGCGGTTGATCTGGTTGACGCAGAGATTGGAGTGGGCGCCATAGGAGAGGCCGACCGATGCCGAGGCCCGCGAGATTTCCTCGACCGCGATCACATGGGCTAGATAGCCCATGCCGCTGCCGCCGAAATCGGGATCGGCGGTTATGCCGAGCAGGCCGAGCGTACCGAGTTCTCGCCACAGATGCGCCGGGAATTCGTTCTCCCGGTCGATGTCGGCGGCGATCGGCGCGATCCTGTCCTGCGCGAAACGCCGGACCAGGTCGCGCAGGGCCTCGACGTCCTCGTCGTGCCCGAAGCTGAGCGTGTTCGTGTACATGCCCTTCCTCCTGCAGCATGACCCCCCGAAAATCGACTTCGTCTTTCGGCAAGCATCATGCGCGAAATTAAAGTGCTACAGCATACTTTGCGCATCCGAAGGGACGCGCGGCGCTGTAGTTTCGGTAGCCATCCTCGCGCCGACTAGGCGCATTGTCATCGAAAGGTATGTCTCCGTGACCTCGGCGATGGACAATCGCTCGCCCGGCCGGAACCAAACGATGACGCCGGTCATCATCTGGATCAGCGCCATGGCCGTCAGGCCGGTGTCCTCGATGCTGAAAATACCAGCCTCGGCGCCATCGCGCAGGATCGAACGCAGTTCCTTTTCGTAGGCCGTGCGCATGCGCAGGATCTGTGTCAGCCTGTCGGGCGACAGGCTGCGCAATTCCATGTTCGATACATGCGTGGCGTGGCGGCGCCCGATATGAAAGGCGATGTGGTTGCGCACATAGGCGGCAAGCTGCCGAGCCGGATCCGCGCCGGCCGGCCTGGAGTGCTCCCACGCTTCGCGAAGCCCTTGCATATGGTCGCGCATCAGCGTGAACAGCAGGTCTTCCTTGGTCGGGAAATAGCGGTAGAGCGCGGCTGCCTGCACGCCGACCTCGGCGGCCAATTGGCGCATCGACATCGCTTCATAGCCATAGCGCGCAATCAGGTTGACCGCCGCCTCGCGGACTGCCGCTTCGGTTCGCTCGCCGTCTGATCCTGTGGTGCGTGCCATCATCGCCTCGTTGGCGGCAGATAATAAAACGAACGTTCAATTAATTCAAGAGAGAAGAAATCTGTCTACGTCATGATCCTGAAATCTCCAGGCGTGGTCCAGGTCTCCAGCTCGTCCAGCTCGATCCGCGAGACAGCAGCGCCGGGCGGGCCTTGCCGAAGCCGTTCGATCATGGCCGCGACAGCCGCGTCGGCGCCGGTAAGCCATGCCGTAACCGAGCCGTCTCTTTCGTTGCGCACCCAGCCCAGCAGCTCGAGCCTTGTCGCTTCGCCTCGCGCCCAGATCCTGTAGCCGACGCCTTGGACCTTGCCATATATGCGCGCCTGCACTGCCCTTTTCCGGTCTTTCATGGCTCGCTCCCTTGCATAGAGTGTGGCGCAGCGCGGAACGAAGGCAACTGGCTTGAGGTCTATCCAATCGAGAACCCGGATTCTTTGCGGAAAATGGATGACTCGATCTAGTAAATGATTGACTAAGTCAATTTGATAGCGATCATCTCTATGGCCTGGTAATTTCGCGTGAGGCACCTGGCATGCGCGATCGGAATGGCTTGGTCCGCGGTATCCGCCACTTCAACCGGTTCTACACCGGCCTGATCGGGTTGCTCGACGAGACGTTGATGCACAGCGCCTATACCCTGACCGAGGCGCGGGTGCTGTTCGAGATCGGCCACCGCCCTCGCCATAGCGCCACCAATCCCGGCGGCAAGACAGGTTTTCTGTCGCGAGCGTTTCGGCTCGATGTCGAACCGGTGGCCTCCGCGGTCGCCCGGGACCTCCAGGTGGATCCTGCCTATGTCGCGAGAATTCTTCGCAAATTCTCTGCCGCCGGCCTGACTGAAATGTGCACCGGTCCCGCACCTTTGCGGCCGCGCGTCCTATCGCTCACTGCGCGCGGCCAGGCCGCGCTTGCCGCACTTCATGCGGCCACGGATTGTGATCTTGCCCGCCTGACCGCGGGGCTGAATGACAGGGAAGCCGCGGAGTTGTCTGATGTGCTGACGCGTGTCAGGCATTTGCTCGGCGCAGCGATGCCTCCCGAGCACCGCGAAGCGCCCTAGTTTCCGCGCGCCGCTGCCAATGCGCCGGGCAATTCCTCGGCGAAGATATCCAGTTCGTGGTCGAGACCGACACTGACGCGGATGCAGCGGTCGAGCCCTGGCGCCATCGGCTTGCGGATGAAGACGTCGCGCGACAACAATCCCTGCAGCACTTTCAGAGCGAAAGCACCGTCATGGCCGCTGTCGATGGTGACGAAATTGGTCGCCGAGGCGAGCGGCTTCAACCCATTCTGTTCGGCAATATCAGCGATGCGCCGCCGTCCGGCGGCCACCCGGGCCACCACCGTCTCGAGATAGACCTGATCGGCGAGCGCCTCGACGCCGGCGATCTGCGCCATGCGGCTGACGCCGTAGTGGTTGCGGATCTTCTCGAAGTCGCTGATCACTTGCGTCTCGGCCAACGCATAGCCGCACCGTATGCCGGCAAGTCCGTAGGCCTTCGAAAAGGTTCGCATGCGGATGACGTTTGGCCGGGAGATGTTGATCGGCGGCAGGGCCGAGGCCGGCCCCAGTTCGCCATAGGCCTCGTCGAGCACCAGCATGGTGCTTTCCGGCAAGGCTTGTATGAAGCCGATGACCTCGTCGGCTTCCCACCAGCTGCCCATCGGATTGTCCGGGTTGGACAGATAGACCAGTGGCGCCTTCTCCCTGACGACCGCCGCGAGCAGACCGTCCAGGTTTTCGCGGTCGTTCTCGTAACGGACGGTCACCAGCCGGCCGCCGACACCGGCAATGTGGAAGTTGAAGGTCGGATAGGCGCCGAGCGAGGTGACCACCGCATCGCCAGGCGCCACATACATGCGCGCCACCAGGCTGAGCAGGCCGTCGATGCCTTCGCCGACAACGACGTTCTCGACCGCCACATTGTGATGAGCGGCCGCCGCGACTTTCAGGTCGTAATTGTCTGGGTCACAATACATCCACTGGTCGCGCGCGACACTCTCCATGCGGGCGATGACGCGCGGCGAGGGGCCAAAGCTGCTTTCATTGGCACCGATGCGGGCACGGAAAGCGCGCCCGCGCTCTCGTTCCTGCGCTTCGGGGCCGACAAACGGCACCGTCGACGGGAGTGCGGCGATGAGCGGCGAGAGGGCAGGGCGCGTTGGCATGTCGAAAGCTCGCTTGGAAGGAGCCTTCTTGCTAGCGTGACCGGATGGTTGGCGCAAGGTCGCCACGTCCGCACCCGCGACACTGGATTCCTTCGCCTCTTTTTGATCGCGAGACTCTATGAACAATCGTCTCCCGCCCGCCTGGTCCAAGCACGTCAAGCCTGGCCCCACGCCGAAGCCAAGATCGCCGCAAGCCAATCCGCAGACGGCAAATTCGCTCTCACGTACACAGGTCGACGAGGCGCTGCTGAAACAGGCATATGCCCTCCAGCAAGCCAAACGCCTCACGAGGCTCAGGACCTGTGCCTTCAAGTTCTGTCGCGCACGCCAAACCACCCCCTCGCTCTTTAGATGTCATAGCGGACGTAGCCGCCGATGCGCAGGCAGGTTTCGGTGCCGGGGATGTAGAAGTAGCCAGCGCCATAGACGTCGCAAATCTTGACGTATTCAGCGGGTTCCGGTTCGGCGACGACGACGGCGTCGGCGGCGCGCGCACCGGAAACTGCGATCAGGGCCGCAGCGGAGCCGAGAAGAAGGCTCTTGATGTTCATTTTCTGACCTCCAGTCAGAATCGAACGAATTGGCGGCTGGCAGAGCGATAGCCGGAATCGCCAGGACCAGCAGCGTCAAATTATCTAATTGTTATTGCTGGAAATCTTGGCATCGACAGAGCTGTGCGAAGCAGGATGGCGGAGAGGATGGGATTCGAACCCACGAGAAGCTTTTGACCTCTACTCCCTTAGCAGGGGAGCGCCTTCGACCACTCGGCCACCTCTCCGTTGAGCCGCTGGATAAAGAAAAGCGGCGGCACAATCAACAAGCCCGCGTCATTAATATGGAAAAATAAGAGCGTAGCGGATCGCGGCTTTGCTCGATGCGGCGGATCTGCGGCAATTCCCTGGCTGGCGACTCGCGACCTCGCCATAATTCCGTCCTCCGATCGCCGGATTCGGCTGGAAACAAGCGGTTGCGGCGGCCCCGATGGTTAACGAGAGCTTTCTGAGTGAGGCCAAATCGTATCATTTGTGCAACAACGGTGGGGGATAGCAGACGAACGGCCCTTTCGCCGGTACGATCGTTGTTGAACGCCGCTGGCTCACGCTGGAATGTCGGTTTCGGTGGAGTGGGGCCCAACCAAGAAGTGCTTCGACAGTAAGTCACCGCCCATGAAATTTGCTGGTGTCCCAGCCGGGACGGTAAAACTTGACATTCGCATGTCTGACCTGGACGCGCCGGATTTTGCGCACGGCGGCGGTAGGGTGGCGTATTCCGGAGAGGCCCTGCCTTACGGCGCGTTTTTATACCGAGGACCCTGTCCCCCGTCGCCGCATACCTACCAATTCACCGTCAAGGCACTAGACGCCAACGGTAAAACTGTCGGGACGGCGAAGGCAAGAAAGCGCTTTCCGTAGGGCACAGTATCAGAGCATGATGCCGAAAAGTGTGAGGCGGTTTCGGCCGACATCATGCTCTATCTCTTTGATTAGAGGAGGAATTGGATTTCAGGTCGAGTTGACCTGAAATCTGGAGGCTCTAATGGAGCGCTGGTTTTATCGAAACGCTAAGCAGACTTTCGTGGGGTGCCCCACGAAAGTCTGCTTAGATTCTCTTGTTATTCTCAGGTTGTGATCGCAAAACCGTGGGACACTTTTGCAGAACCTGCTTAGCCTTGATTAGCTGATCAATGGCCGTTCTCAGCCCGATCGAGGAAGGAAGCAATCTCTTCCGGCAAAATGCCGGTTTCCAGGAAGGGCGCGTGTCCCTGGCCGTCGGCCGTGATCGCCTCCATGCCGGGATGGCGCTTTTTCATCTCTTCAAGCGTGGCGTCGGAGAGAAGCTTTGAATTGCCACCTCGTATGGCAAGCAACGGCACGGTGACCAGCGCGTCGAACTGAGACCACAGATCCGGCAGCGGCTTGGTGACGTCGACGCCGGCCAGCGTGTCGATCAGGGCCGGGTCGAAATCCGGCAACAGCCCCTGATCCGTCTCACGGTAGAGCGCCCCAACCATCCGCGTCCAGTCGCCCTCGGTTAGCGCTGGAAAATCCTGGCCGTGAACGCTGCGCTGGGCAGCCATCGCCTCGGCGAGGGTTTTCGGCTTCGGTGCGCGTTCGAGATAGGACTGGATGTGAGCGAGACCCGCGGGTTCGATCACTGGCCCGATGTCGTTGAGCACGATGGCTTTCAGCGCCGCCGGCTGCATCGCGCCAAGCACATGGATGATCAGCCCGCCGCGCGAGGTGCCGATGAAGGCCGCCTGTTCGATGCCGAGCGCCGCCAGCCCGGCAAGGACGTCGCCGGCTTCGATGCCGACATTATAGTGGCTGACATCGGGATCGTAGGCCGACTGCCCGCGTCCGCGATAGTCGAAAGCGACGACCTTACGCGCAAGGGCGGATCGCGTCGAGAGATGGAGCGCAAGCTCGTGAAAATCCCGCGCGTTACGTGTCAAGCCAGGCAGACAGACGACCGGCCAATGTGCGGAATTCGCTTCGCCATAGACGCGCGCGTGAAGTCTCAGCCCATCTGGCGCCGCATAGAAGAAGTCGGAGAAATCTGGATTGCTCGACATGGGACGGGCTCTTTAGCCGAAGGATCGTCCACGACTGCTACAGACGGAGCGCCGGAGGGTCAAACGGGAAAGGCTCCTCCTTCTCCTCGCAAGGCGAGGGCAAGAGCCTCAGCCGCGCCCGTTCACGAGATCGCCGACGATGTCGTACTTGCCGGAAATACGCATCTTGTAGACCTCGTAATTCTCCATCACGCGCTGCACGTAACTTCTTGTTTCTGTGTAGGGAATCCGCTCGATCCAGTCCACCACCGCATCGATGTCCTTGCCGCGCGGGTCACCGTATTTCGCCACCCACTGGCTGGCTCGGGTCGGGCCGGCATTGTAGCCCGCGAAGGTCAATACGTACGAGCCATTGAAGCGATCGAGCTGTTCGCCGAGGAACGCCGACCCAAGCGTTGCATTGTAGCCGGCGTCGGTAGTCAGCCTGGTCTGCGAAAACTGTAATCCGGCCTTCTTCGCCAATTGCTTGGCGGTTCCCGGCATCAGCTGCAGCAGTCCGCGTGCGCCGGCACTGGATACGGCGCCGATATTGAATTCGCTTTCCTGGCGGGCGATCGCATAGGCCAGCGCCTTGCCCGAACCGGAAATATTGGCCGAATCGGGGATGACGCCGAGCGGATGCGACAGCGCACCGACATCGATGCCGCGCGCCCCGGCGATCTTGCCGATTTTCAGCGCCATGAAATGGTTGTCCTGCTTTTCGGCAAGGATAGCGAGCAGCGCCAGTTCACCCGGGCTGGTCAACTGCCCGGCAAGGTCGCGATAGAGCGTTTCGGCATAACGGTCGTAGCCTGCCTCCTGCAGGCGCTTGATGGCCGAGACGGCCTCGCGGCCGGCAAAGTTCTGCCGGTCGGCGGCACTTGGCTGGGGATAGACGATGTTGAGCGCCTGCCGGCCGACGCGTTCGGCGGCTAGCTGGCCGTAAAACGTCGTGCCGTAGGTCGCCGCACGCCCAAGATAGTCCTTGGCATTGCCGGGGCCACCGACTTCCGCCGCGCGGCCGAGCCAGTAATAGGCGCGCGACAGGGTCATCGGCCCTTGGGCAAGGTCGGCAATACGCGCGAAATGCGTCGCCGCGAGCTTGGGATCGTTCAGGCCGCGCAGCGCATACCAGCCGGCATGGAATTCGGCTTCCGCCGCATTGGCCGCGCTTTCGGCGGCATGCGTGGCGACTATTTTGTAGGCGGTCTTCATGTCGCCCTGGTCGACCAGTTCGCGCGACAGCACCCGGCGTTCGACCCACCAGGCATCCGGATCGACCAGGGATTCCCGGTCTGCCGGCGCTTTCATGACAATTGCCGCGGCGCCCGCAAAATCCTTCTGCTTGCGCAGATATTCGGCCTGCGCGAAGAAATAGCCGGCCGAGCGTTGCGCCACCGGCACAGTCTTCAATAGTTTGGCAGCATTCTTGTCGCCCTTGTCGGCCGCCGCCCAGGCGTCGGCAAGCTGCTGGGCGCCGGCGAGGCCGGCGACACGCAAGGCGGAATTCACCCGGTTGGCATAGAACATGCGCTCCATGCGAAAACGGTGATCGGCGGCGGGAACAAGGCTGCCGAATTCCTTGATCAGAGCCGTCTCGTCCTTGGCTTCCAGGATCGCGGTGCGCCAGAACGGCGACAGCACCGATCGCGCCGCCTTGGCGTTGCCCGACGACACATAGGCGCGCGCGAGAACCATCACGCCTTCGACTGTCTGCGGCTGGCTGCCGTCGAATGCCTTGACGACGACATCCGCCGCCGGGTTCTCGCGATAGAGTGCGCGCTCGCTGTTCTTGCGCAATGCAACGGTGCCCGGCCAGTTGGGCAGCATCTTCGCGGCCTTGGCGATGTCGCCGCTCGGAACCTTGTCGCCCCCGTAGAGCGCGATCGCCCAGGCCAATATGTGCTGGTCGAGCGATTGTGCGGGTAGCGCATCGCGCACACCGCGCGCGCCGGGAATATCGCCAGCCGCCAGCGCATCCAGTCCGCTTTTCAGGAGCGTGACGGCGGGTGAAGGGTCCTGTTGCGCCTTGTCCTGTACACCAGGCATCGGGATGGCCGAGGTGACCCGCACATCGACGCTGCCGCTGATCGCCACGCCGGGCATCAGCGCGGCGATGGCGCCAAGAAGCGCGAACAGGTGGGGCCGACTGGGCGGCATGATTTCGTGTCTTTCCTTAATCCAGCATTTTACCTGCGGGCGAAGAAGCCTTGAAGCCTAAGCTTAGGTCGTGAAGGGCTCGTAAACAAAGGGTTGTCGAGGCCGTTCGAATTACGCCTGCTGGCACCATGGCAATGCTTGCCGCGCAACAATGTCGAGACTATGGTGCGCCGCTTCGCTTTCGGTTAGAAGGCGCGCACGACAAAACACCGATGCATGTCGCCCAAAAGTGGATACCGATTTTGTGGCAGCGACATGCATAACCGACAAAGTGCATGTCGCCCAAAAGTGGATACCGGTTTTGGGGCAGCGACATGCATAACCGACAAAGTGCATGTCGCCCAAAAGTGGATACCGGTTTTGGGACTGCGACATGCGTGAACCAAGAAGTCCCAAGGAGTTGGACGACATGCTGAGAGGCTCGCTTACTGCGCTCGTGACACCGTTCGAAAAGAGCGGGCGTTTCGACGAGAAAGCCTTTCGCGCGTTCGTCGAATGGCAGCTTGGCGAAGGCACCACGGGCCTTGTCCCGGTAGGCACCACCGGCGAATCCCCGACGCTGTCGCATGACGAGCACCGCCATGTCGTCAAGGTCTGCATCGAGGTGGCCAAGGGCAGGGCGCCTGTCGTCGCCGGCGCTGGCTCCAATAACACCGTGGAAGCGGTAGGTTTGGTGCAATATGCCGAAAAGGCCGGTGCCGATGCAGCCCTGGTCGTCACGCCCTATTATAACAGGCCGACGCAGCGCGGCCTGTATGAGCATTTCGCCGCCGTCGCCAGGGCGACCAGCCTGCCGATCATCATCTACAACATCCCGCCTCGCTCGGTGATCGACATGACGCCGGAAACGATGGGCCGGCTGGCGCACGACTTCAAGAACATCGTCGGCGTCAAGGATGCGACCGGCAAGGTCGAGCGCGTGTCCGAGCAGCGCATGACCTGCGGCAAGGATTTCATCCAGCTTTCCGGCGAGGATGCCTCAGCACTCGGCTTCAACGCGCATGGCGGCGTCGGCTGTATTTCGGTGACCTCGAACGTTGCGCCGCGGCTGTGCGCCGAGTTTCAGGAAGCGACGCTCTCCGGCGACAGCGCCAAGGCGCTGGAACTGCAGGACCGCTTGCTGCCGCTGCACAAGGCGATCTTCATCGAGCCCGGCGTGTCCGGCGCCAAATACGCGTTGTCGAAGCTGGGCAAGGTCGAGAACGTCGTGCGTTCGCCGCTGGTCACCATCGAGCAGTCGACGGCCGAAAAGATCGATGCGGCCATGAAGCACGCCCGCTTGATTAATTAACGAGTCCGTTTGGAAACTCTACTCCTGCGGCCATCTGAAGGCGCCACCTGCGCTTCCGGTGCTCGCGTACTATATGTACGCTCCGCTCCGGTTCGGCGCGTGGCCCCGAAAGCACTTCGCTTTCGGAAAGGACCATGCGCAAAGTCGGATTTCTAGAGCGTCCTTTGCGCGTTAAAAAACGCGCGGCGCTCTAGTAGCACCATCATCTGACTCGCAGGAGCGAGTTTCGAAACGGATTCTAGACGTTATGAACCAAGTCAGAAAAGCCGATCCCAACAACAAGACAGTTGCGGAAAACCGCAAGGCGCGGTTTTCCTATGAAGTGCTCGACACGATCGAGACAGGCCTGGTGTTGACCGGAACCGAGGTCAAGTCGCTGCGCCAGGGCCAGGCCAACATCCAGGACAGCTATGCCTCGGTCGAAGGCGGCGAGATCTGGCTGATCAATTCCTATCTGCCGGAATACCTGCAGGCCAATCGCTTCAACCACGAGCCGCGCCGGCGCCGCAAACTGCTGCTCAACAAGCGCGAGATGGCAAAACTATCGCAGAGCGTCGACCGCGAAGGCATGACGCTGGTGCCGCTGAAAATCTATTTCAACGACCAAGGGCGCGCCAAGCTGCTGCTTGCAGTTGGCCGCGGCAAGAAACTGCATGACAAGCGCGAGACCGAGAAGCAACGCGACTGGTCGCGCGAAAAGGGCCGGCTGCTCAAGGAACGTGGGTGATCGGGAGATAGCCTGGAAAAGTCACGGTCGGGTTTTCAACGTCGAACAACCGGCACGTCCAACAGGGGATGGTCTTGAAGAAGCGGATTGTCCTCTGGGGCCTGGCCAATCTTGCCCTGGCATGTGTCATTGCCGTGGCCTATTTCCGCACCTACTCTCCCGACCGCGACCGATATCCGGTCAGGGGCATCGACGTCTCCCATCATCAGGGCAAGATCGACTGGCGGCGTGTTGCCGCCGACGATGTGGCTTTCGCCGTCATCAAGGCGACTGAAGGCGGCGACCATGTCGATAATGCCTTCGCCGGCAATCTGCGCGAGGCCCGCGCCGCCGGGCTCGCCGTCGGCGCCTATCATTTCTTCACCTTCTGCCGGCCGGGCGCCGATCAGGCCAGGAACTTTATCTCGGCGGTTCCGCACGATCAGCCATTGCTGCCGCCGGTCGTCGACATCGAGTTCGGGGGCAACTGTCCGCAGCGCCTGTCACCCGAGCAACTGAATACGGAACTGAAGGATTTCCTTGGACCTGTCGAGGCTGCCTTCGGCAAGCCGGCGATCATCTATCTGACGGATGAAGCCGAGGCTGCCTATGCTGGGCAAATCGCCGCTCGCCCACTCTGGCTACGCTCGCTGCTCATGGAACCGGACCGCCGTGACTGGATCTACTGGCAGTACCACAACAGCGGGCGCGTGGACGGCATAGAGGGGGACGTCGACCTGAACGTTTTGCAGGGTGGGCCGGAGAAGCTGGCGGCGCTGCTTGCCTCCGCACCTTGACGGACAGACCCGATCCGATGCCAGTTCTTCGGAAGCCTGCCATGCCCCTGAAACCATTCACGTTCCAGCTGATGTCGAGACAGCCAGCTTTTCCCTGGTGCCGCGTCGGCCCATCGCCGAATAACCCATCCCGGCGGCCATGATGGCGATGGCCACGCATTGGATAGCCAGCGGGGTCTCGCCAAGCACGACCATGCCGACCAGCACGGTGGCGACCGGCACACCCGGCAGGAACAGCGATGCAGCCTGTGAGCCCAATCGGTCGACAATGTAAGTGTAGAGGAACATCGCGGCAGCGCCCGCGAGAAGACCTTGAATGACGATCTGGCTGGCGATTTCGGCGCCTGCGGCGGCATGGAGGCCGCTTGGCGCAAAGACATAGAGAAGTGGCAGTGGCAGGCAGGACAAAAGCACGACGCTCGCGGTCGCCGTGACCGGGTCGACACGCCATCGCTGCACAAGAATGGCATATGTGGAAAACATCGCGCCCGATCCGATAAACAGCAGGTCGCCGAACAGGACATCACTGGCGCCGGTGCGCGCCGGCGCTATGAACAGCAACAAGCCGGTGATGATCGTGGCGACGCCAATGATCCGCCGACGCGACGCGCTTTCCCTGAACAGCGACAATAGGAACGAGAAGAACACGATCGAGGCCGGGCAGAGCGCCGCGGCATGGGCGGCGGGCGCGTGGGTCAGGCCCCAGTTGATGATCAGTGGATAGGGCAATCCGGCCAGTGCCGCCAACGTCAGTCCACGCCGCCAGCCCAGCGCCTTCATGGTGGCCAGGCCGCGCCTCCAGACGATCGGCAGGAACACCGCGCCGGCACCGGCAAAGCGCAGGCTGGCCATGTCGGTGGCCGTCAGATGCTCCCTGAGGCTGAAGCGGGCGGCGACGAACTGCGCTGCATAGATGGCGATCATGACAAGGCCGGCGATCACCGCCAGTCTTGTGTCTCCGGTGTCTCGTCCGTCCGCCATGTCGGTTCCGCCGGATGTTCATGTCGCCAGGAGGAGACAGTTGCGATGAAGCGCAGCCTATTGTCGAAATGGCCGCGACAAAATACGCTGTTTTTTACAATTTGAAGTGTAATTCACGCAAATAGGATGGCTTGAACGTGAATCCTGAACCAGTCGACCTGGACGCCGTCGACCGCAGTCTTCTGCGACTGCTGCAGGAAGATGGACGCCGCACCACGCTCGACCTGGCAGCGCGCGTCGGCCTGTCGCCGACCGGCGCCAGCCAGCGCGTGAAACGCCTGTTTCGCGATGGCTTCATCACCGCCGTCAGGGCGGTGCTCAATCCGGCAAAGATTGGCCGCGGCATGCTTGTCTTCATCGAGGTACGGCTCGATCACGCGGCCCCGCATATCTTTGACCGCTTCGCCGAGGCGGTCGCAAAGGCGCCCGAGGTCCTGGAATGCCACATGGTCGTCGGCGGCTTCGACTATCTCGTGAAAGCCCGCATTGCCGAGATGGCCGACTATCAGGACTTTCTCAAACGCGTCATCCTGCCGCTGCCGGGAGTGAAGGAAACACATACCTATGCATCCATCGGCGACGTGAAACCGGATGCCCTGCTGCCGGTGTGAACAGGCACCGGAACCGCCCGGTGTCCGATCCTCAATTCTTCAGGAATGCCTCGATCTCGCTGAACACCCTGACGAACATGTCTTCGGTCAACACGCCGGTATTGGTGTTGTAGCGTGAGCAATGATAGCTCGAAAACAGCGTAATGCCGCCGGCTGGCAATTGCCCGCCATGTTTGAAGGGGTAGGCGGCGACGCGCCCGCCCAATGCCCGTACGGTCGACTGGTGCGCGATCGATCCCAGCGCTAGCACGGCGCGCAGGTTGGGAAAGCGAGCGATAGTCGACACCAAAAATGTCCGGCATGTGGCGATCTCCGCACCCACCGGCTTGTTCTCCGGCGGCACGCAGCGCACCGCGTTGGTAATCGCCGTGCCGACGAGCTCCAGCCCATCATCGGGCCGCGCCTTGAACTCGCCGCGTGCGAAGCCGTGGGCAATCAGCGTCGAGTAGAGCAGGTCGCCGGCATAGTCGCCGGTGAACGGGCGCCCGGTGCGGTTGGCGCCGCGCAAGCCAGGCGCCAGACCGACGATCAGAAGCCGGACGGTATCTTCGCCGCCCAATGGCAGGAAGGTCGGCACCGGCGCGTTGAACCAGGAGGGCTCGCGCTGCCGCCATTCGGCGATGAAATCATGCAACCGCGGGCAGAGTGGGCAGTCGCGGCTGGGTTCGGCAGCGGGGAGGGCGGTCAAGTCGACCGGCCTCAGTAGTCGTCCTCATCGACTTCAGCCGGTTCGGGCCGCCTTACGGGCCGCTCCGAGGGATCGCGGCCGACTTCGTTCTTCAGCGTCGCCAGGTCGATGAAATGGTCCGCCTGGCGGCGCAGGTCATCTGAGATCATCGGCGGCTGCGAGGCCATGGTCGAGACGATCGACACCTTGCGGCCACGCCGTTGCAGCGCCTCGACCAGCGTGCGGAAATCGCCGTCTCCGGAGAATATGACATAGTGGTCGACGACGTCGGCGAGTTCCAGCGCATCGACGGTGAGCTCGATGTCCATATTGCCCTTGATCTTGCGGCGGCCGGTCGAGTCGGTGAATTCCTTGGCCGGCTTGGTCACCACCTTGAAGCCGTTATAGTCGAGCCAGTCGATCAGCGGCCGGATCGAGGAGTATTCCTGGTCCTCGACCAGCGCGGTGTAATAATAGGCGCGCAGCAGGTAACCGCGGTTGTGGAAGCTCGCCAAAAGCTTGCGATAGTCGATGTCGAACCCGAGCGCGCGTGAGGTGGCGTAGAGATTGGCGCCGTCGATGAACAGGGCGATTTTTTCACGGGGATCGAACATGGAAATAGTCCTTTTCGAAATAACGGCCGTCTAACGAAATGCGGTAGCGACTAGCGGGCAGGCCCATAATAAACCGGCCGACCTTGGACCAACCGAGATAACGCCAGTTTGGTGGCAATCCAAGGGCGCGTGGCGCACTGCAAGCAATTGTGATCGCGGCGCCGAACCGTGGACGCGGGCTGCCCTGTGGGTACGCATTGCCATGATGCTTGTATTTTGGCGCTGTTCGGGTTATGGACCGCGCCTGTTTTCCATTACATCCAGGCATGAAAGGGGCAATCCATGGCCCGCGTAACCGTTGAAGATTGCATCGACAAGGTCGACAACCGCTTCGAGCTGGTGCTTCTAGCCGGCCACCGCGCTCGTCAGATCAGCCAGGGCGCACAGATCACCGTGCCGCGCGACAACGACAAGAACCCGGTCATCGCGCTGCGCGAGATTGCCGACGAGACGCTGTCGCCCGACGATCTCAAGGAAGATCTGATCCATTCGCTGCAGAAGCATGTCGAGGTCGACGAGCCCGAAGCCGATGGTGAAGTGATCGCCGACCAGACTGGCGGTGCCGTTGCCGCCGCCGACGCGGACGACACCGAGGACAACGTCACCTTCGATCGCATGACCGAGGAAGACCTGCTGGCCGGCATCGAAGGTCTGGTTCCCCCGGAAAAGAGCGACGACTACTAAGCCGGCCTCCGTTCCGGGCGGTCGCTGGAACAATCTTCCGGCACTTCCGTCCCGGCGGTTTCGTGGCTATCTATGACATGCGCCGTACAGCAGTGCGGCGCATGATTCATTTCATCGCCGAGAGATTTAGCCCATGATGCGTCAGTATGAGCTTGTCGAGCGCGTCCAGCGCTACAAGCCTGACGTCAACGAGGCGTTGCTCAACAAGGCCTATGTCTACGCCATGCAGAAGCATGGCCACCAGAAGCGCGCTTCCGGCGACCCCTATTTCTCGCATCCGCTCGAAGTCGCAGCCATCCTCACCGAAATGCATATGGATGAGGCCACGATCGCCGTCGCCCTGCTGCACGACACCATCGAGGACACCACGGCGACCAGGGCCGAGATCGATGAGCTGTTCGGTCCAGAAATGGGCAAGCTGGTCGAAGGGCTGACCAAGCTGAAGAAGCTCGACCTCGTGTCGAAGAAGGCGGAGCAGGCGGAAAACCTGCGCAAGCTTCTGCTGGCGATCTCGGAAGATGTCCGCGTGCTCCTCGTCAAGCTCGCCGACCGCCTGCACAACATGCGCACCCTCGACCATATGCCGGAGGCCAAGCGCCTGCGCATCGCCGAGGAAACGATGGACATCTATGCGCCCTTGGCCGGGCGCATGGGCATGCAAGGCATGCGCGAGGAGCTGGAGGAGATAGCCTTCCGCTTCATTAATCCGGAAGCCTATCGCGCCGTTACCGCCCGGCTCGCCGAAATCTTCGAGCGCAACAAGGATGTGCTGTCCGAGATCGAGAAGGCTCTTTCGGGCCTGTTCGAGAAACACGCCATCAAGGCCGGCGTCAAAAGCCGGCAGAAGAAGCCGTGGTCGGTGTTCCGCAAGATGGAGGCCAAGGCGCTGTCCTTCGAGCAATTGTCCGACATTTTCGGCTTCCGCGTCGTGGTCGACTCTGTCGAAGACTGCTATCGCGCGCTGGGAGCCATCCACACCACCTGGTCGATGGTGCCCGGCCGTTTCAAGGATTACATCTCGACGCCGAAACAGAACGACTACCGTTCGATCCACACCACCATCGTCGGTCCTTCGCGCCAGCGCGTCGAGCTGCAGATCCGCACCCGCGAGATGAACAAGATCGCCGAATATGGTGTCGCCGCCCATTCGATCTACAAGGACACTGGCGGCAAGACGAACGGCGCCGTGCACGCGATCTCGAAGGAGACCAATGCCTATGCCTGGCTGCGGCGCACCATCGAGCAGCTGGCAGAGGGCGACAACCCGGAAGATTTCCTCGAGAACACCAAGCTGGAGCTGTTCCAGGACCAGGTGTTCTGCTTCACGCCGAAGGGCATGCTGATTGCCTTGCCGCGCGGCGCCACGCCGATCGATTTCGCCTATGCCGTCCACACCGATGTCGGCGATACCTGTGTCGGCGCCAAGGTCAATGGCCGCATCATGCCGCTGATGACGGAATTGAAGAATGGCGACGAGGTCGAGATCATCCGCTCCAAGGCGCAGGTGCCGCCGGCCGCGTGGGAATCGGTCGTCGTCACCGGCAAGGCGCGCGCCGCCATCCGCCGCGCTACCAAGAATGCGATCCGCAAGCAGTATTCCGGCCTTGGCGCGCGTATCCTGGAGCGTGCCTTCGAACGAGCCGGCAAGACCTTCACCAAGGAAAGCCTGAAGCCCGTCCTGCACCGGTTGGCGCGCAAGGACATCGAGGATGTGCTGGCATCCGTCGGTCGCGGCGAACTGGCTTCCACCGATGTCATGAAGGCGGTCTTCCCTGACTACAAGGACGAGCGCGTCACCCCCGCGGCTCCCAAACAGCGCGAGGAGGGCTGGTCGAAGATCCGCAACGCCGCCGGCATGCTGTTCCAGATTCCGGGCCGGGCCGCGCGCAAGGACAAGGACCAGCCAGGCGCCGGCGCGGTGCCGATCCGTGGTGTGCGCGGCGACCTGCCGGTGCGCTTCGCGCCGGAAGGCGCGGTCCCTGGCGACCGCATCGTCGGTATCGTCCAGCCGGGCACCGGCATCACCATTTATCCGATCCAGTCGCCGGCGCTGCAGGCTTTCGACGACCAGCCGGAGCGCTGGATCGACGTACGTTGGGACATCGACGAACGCACCAAGGAACGGTTTCCCGCGCGCGTCTCGGTCACCGCCATCAACGCGCCGGGCTCGCTTGCCGACATCGCCCAAGTCGTTGCCTCCAACGACGCCAACATCCATACGCTGTCGATGGTGCGCACCGCGCCCGATTTCACCGAAATGCTGATCGATCTCGAAGTCTGGGACCTGAAGCATCTCAACCGGCTGCTGTCGCAGCTCAAGGACAATTCGAGCGTCAGCGATGCGCGGCGCGTCAACGGCTAGCGATAGCCGACCATGGGGGACGAGATGAATACCGACGAAGTGCTGGGCATATTCCGTGAGGCTGGCGCTGTTCTGGAGGGTCATTTCATCCTGACGTCGGGCCTGCGCAGTCCAGTCTTCCTGCAGAAGGCACGGGTGTTCATGCATGCCGACAAGACCGAGCGGCTGTGCAAGGCGCTGGCCGAGAAGATCCGCGCCGCGATCCCAGGCAAGATCGACTATATCGTCGGGCCGGCGATCGGCGGGCTGATCCCGGCTTACGAAACTTCGCGCCACCTTGGCGTGCCGGCGATCTGGGTGGAGCGGGAAGGGGGCGAGTTCCGCCTGCGGCGCTTCGAGATTGACCGGGGCGCGCGCGTCGTCATCGTCGAGGACATCGTCACCACCGGATTGTCGATCCGCGAAACCATCGATTGCCTGCGCGCCCTTGGTGCAGAGGTGGTCGCGGCCGCCTGCATCATCGACCGATCGGCCGGCAAGACCCATGTCGGCGTGCCGCTGATCGCGCTTGCCGAATATGAGGTCCCAGCCTATCCGCCGGACAGATTGCCGCCGGAGCTTGCCGCCATCCCGGCCATCAAGCCCGGCAGCCGCAACATCTGAGGAGGTCGCATTGATCGTCGGTATCGATCATTTCGTGCTGACGGTGGCATCGCTCGACGCGACCTGCGCCTTTTATCAGCGCGTGCTGGGCTTCGAACGCATCGACACGCCGGGCCGGCCTACGGCACTTGCCTTCGGCAACCAGAAGATCAATGTCCACGAGATCAGCCGCACCTTCGAGCCGAAGGCGAAGTCGCCGACGCCCGGATCCGGTGACTTCTGCCTGATCACCGACCGGCCGCTCGATGAATTCCTTGCCGGCCTCGAGGCCAATCACGTAACGGTGGAACTCGGGCCGGTCGAACGCATCGGCGCGCAGGGGCCAATGATGTCGGTCTACTTCCGCGATCCGGATGGCAACCTTGTCGAAGTCAGCCAATACCTGCGGTAGCATAGCGATCATTGGCTGCGACAATTAGCCGAAACCACTTCTCAAATTCGCCGCGATTGTCCGATGTTGGAGAAGACGGACTTACCCGAATTTGGCGGTGCGGCCGCTGCGCGGACGGCCTCCAGTTGTTGTCGGGGTTGCGGATAGCTATATCAAAGTCACGATTGCCTTCTGGCGACCGTAAAGCGCAAGATGTGGTGGTCGAAGCCCGGCTGGAAACAGCGGGCCTGTAAGCTGTGAATTGTCGGGAATAGGAAGAGAGTGCTTTTTCGTCGTCGCAAACCTGATGGTCTTTTCGAGCGGGTGCGCACCTATCTGTGGCCGCGCCGTTCGTTTTCGCGCTCGCTTCAATATTTCTCCAAGCGCATCCTGCGGCTGAAGGCCACCCCGCATGCGGTGGCGGCTGGCGTCGCGGCAGGTGTCTTTGCTTCGTTCTTCCCCGTCGGTTTCCACTTCATCATCGCCGCCGTTCTGTGTTGGGTGATCGCCGGCAATCTGGTGGCAGCGGCTCTCGGAGCCGTGTTTTTCGGCAATCCGCTGACCTTTCCGCTCTTGTGGGGCGCGTCCTGGGAAACCGGCAAGCTCATCTTGCACGATCGCCTGCCTACGCATGGCCCGCCGGCGCATCTGGGCGAGATGATGCACAAGCTTTCCTTCGCCAAACTATGGCATCCCGTGCTGGAGCCCATGCTGATCGGGGCGGTGCCGCTCGGGCTCGTGTTCGGCCTGGTATTCTACGGCATCACGCGCTGGGGCATGAATGTCTTCCGCGAACAGAGGCGCAAGCGGCTGGCAGAGCGCGCGAGACGCCGTGAGCATCCGCCTCATCCCGGCGGAAGCATCGGTTCCGCCACCCAATGATCATCGGCATCGGCAGCGACCTGATCGACATCACACGCATCGAGAAATCGCTTGAGCGTCATGGCCAGCGCTTCATCCAGAGGATCTACACCGAGGTGGAGCAGGCGCGTTCGGAGAACCGGCGCGCCCGCGCGGCTTCCTACGCCAAGCGCTTTGCCGCCAAGGAGGCTTGCGCCAAGGCACTGGGCACCGGTCTGGCGCAAGGGGTCTTCTGGCGTGACATGGGTGTCGTCAACCTGCCCAGCGGTGCGCCGACGATGGCGCTGACCGGCGGAGCGCTGGCGCGGCTGGAGAAGATCCTGCCGCAAGGTCATCGGGCAGCGATCCACCTCACCATCACGGATGATTTCCCGCTCGCTCAAGCCTTTGTGATCATAGAAGCGCTACCGGTCGAAGAAGCGCCACATTGATTGCATCTGACGACCGGCATTGACGTTGCCCAGCGCGCGCCGAGACTCTATACCATCCAACGCACAATCGAGGACGACATGAGCGTGGCTGAAAAATCCCAGAAGAAATCCGGCGGGCTTGGCGAAACCGTCAGCGTCATCGTCCAGGCGCTTTTGCTCGCCCTGGTCATTCGCACGCTGCTGTTCCAGCCGTTCTCAATCCCGTCGGGCTCCATGCGGCCGACGCTTCTGGAAGGCGACTATCTGTTCGTCACCAAATGGTCCTACGGCTATTCACGCTATTCGCTGCCTTTTGGACCGGACATTTTCTCGGGCCGCATCTGGGGCTCCGAGCCCAAGCGTGGCGACGTGGTGGTATTCAAGTTCCCGCCGGATCCGTCCGTCGACTATATTAAGCGCGTCATTGGCCTGCCCGGCGACAAGATCCAGATGAAGGATGGCCAAGTCTTCATCAACGGCGTCGGCGTGCCGCGCGTCAAGACCGGCCAGATCGACAATCCCGACATCACGGAAAAGGATTATCCGATCGATGTCTATCGCGAGACGCTGCCCGATGGCGTCAGCTACGACACGCTGGACCTGTCGCCGAACTCGATTGGCGACAACACCCGCGAATTCGACGTGCCTCCCGGCCACTATTTCATGATGGGCGACAACAGGGACAATTCCGCCGACAGCCGCTTCACCGTCGGCTACGTTCCAGCCGAGAACCTGGTCGGCCGCGCCAACCTTGTCTTCTTCTCGATCGCCGGCAAGGCAAGCCCGCTCGAAATCTGGAAATGGCCGTCGCTGATGCGCGCCTCGCGCCTGTTCCATTTCGTCAACTAGGGTCATGGCGGCACCAAAAAGGTTGACCGCCGATGCGCTCGCCGAAGCGCTTGCGGAACGCACGGGCCATGCCTTTGCCGACCGCCAGCGCCTGCAGCGTGCGCTTACCCATGCCAGTGCGCGAGGCGCCAATGCGGGCGCCGATTATGAGCGGTTCGAATTCCTCGGCGACCGGGTTCTTGGCCTTGTTGTCGCCGATATGCTGCTGGCTGCCTTTCCCGATGCCGCGGAAGGGGAGTTGTCGCTGCGGCTCAATGCGTTGGTCAATGCCGAGGCGCTGTCTGATATCGCCGAAGATATCGGGCTGCCGGACCTGATCCGTGCCGGGTCGGATGTGCGCGGGCTCGAGGGACGCAAGCGCGTCAACCTGCGCGCCGACGCACTGGAATCGCTGATCGCCGTGCTGTATCTCGATGGTGGTCTGGAAGCAGCCCGCGCATTCATCCATAGATACTGGCAGCCGCGTTCGCGGGCCTCGGGTGCCGCGCGCCGCGACGCCAAGACCGAATTGCAGGAATGGGCGCATCAGGCGGCGAGTGCTGTTCCCGCCTATCAGATCGACGGCCGGGAAGGCCCCGATCACGATCCGCTGTTTACCGTCAGCGTCAAGGTCGGCGCGTTTCAGCCGGCAACCGGCAGCGGCCGCTCCAAGCGCGAGGCCGAACAGGCCGCCGCTGCTGCCCTTCTGGTTCGCGAGGGCGTCTGGGTTCATGAAGGGAGTGCGGCATGACCGCCGAAGACACCGCAGCCGCTCCTGTCACGCATTCCGGCTTCGTCGCGCTGATCGGCGCGCCCAATGCCGGCAAGTCGACGCTGGTCAACCAACTGGTCGGCGCCAAGGTCTCGATCGTCACCCATAAGGTGCAGACGACACGCGCCATCGTGCGCGGTATCGCCACGCACGACAACGCGCAGATCGTCTTTGTCGACACACCGGGCATCTTCAAGCCCAAGCGGCGGCTGGACACCGCGATGGTGACCACCGCCTGGGGCGGCGCCAAGGATGCAGATATCGTGCTGCTGCTGATCGACGCCGAGCGCGGCATCAGAGGCGACGCCGATGCCATCCTCGAACGGCTGAAGGATGTGCGCCAGCCGATGGTGCTGATCCTCAACAAGGTCGATCGGGTAAAGCATGAGGCGCTGCTCGCCCTGTCCGCGGCAGCGAACGAGAAAGTGCCGTTCCAGCGCACCTTCATGGTCTCGGCGCTGACCGGCTCCGGCTGCAAGGACCTGCTCGACTACTTGGCCCAGGCGCTGCCGGCCGGCCCGTGGTACTACCCGGAAGATCAGATTTCCGACCTGCCTATGCGCCAGCTGGCGGCCGAGATTACCCGCGAGAAGCTCTATCTCAGGCTGCATCAGGAACTACCCTATTCCTCGCACATCGAGACCGAGAAATGGGAAGAGAAGAAGGATGGTTCGGTGCGCATCGACCAGACCATCTTTGTCGAGCGCGACAGCCAGAAGAAGATCGTGCTCGGCCACAAGGGCGAGACCATCCGTGCCATCGGGCAGGCCGCGCGGATGGAAATATCAGGCATATTGGAGCAGAAGGTGCACCTGTTCCTGTTCGTGAAAGTGCGCGAGAATTGGGGCGACGACCCCGAGCGCTATCGCGAGATGGGGTTGGAGTTTCCACACTAGGCGTGATCCCGAGAAGTGAGCGCCGTTTTCGGGAAAGATCATGCTTGAGGTAGCGATCGATGCCGCCTTGGTGCGCCGGCTGATTGCCGCGCAATTCCCGCATTGGAAGAATCTTGCGGTCAGGCCGGTTGATTTTGGCGGCTGGGACAACAGGACCTTTCATCTCGGCGACGAGATGACCGTGCGATTGCCGAGCGCCGCCGCCTATGCCCTGCAAGTGGAAAAGGAACATCGCTGGCTGCCGAGATTGGCGCCGCTGCTGCCACTGCCCATTCCCGTACCGCTGGCGATGGGCGTTCCGGCCGAGGGTTATGCCTGGCACTGGTCAGTCTATGGCTGGATCGAGGGCGAGATCGCGAAACGGGAACGTATCGCAAATCTGTCGGAATTCGCGGCGGACCTGGCTCGGTTCCTGGTAGCGTTGAAACAGGTGGACGCGACCGATGGGCCAGCGCCTGGGCGCCACAATTTCTTTCGCGGCGGACCGCTGACGGTCTATGACGGCGAGACAAGGCAAGCGATCTCGGCACTCGGCAGCCGCATCGATGCCGGCGCCGCCACCGCCGTCTGGGAGATAGCCCTTGCCGCGGCCTGGGAAAGTCCGCCCGTCTGGTTCCATGGCGATGTCAGCCGGGGCAACCTCCTTGTCGAAAAGGGCAGGTTGAGCGCCGTGATCGATTTCGGCACCTCCGGTGTCGGCGATTCATCCTGCGATCTGGCAATTGCCTGGACGCTGTTCGAAGGCGAAAGCCGGGACACTTTTCGCGCCTGCCTCGCGGCAGACGAAGCGACCTGGGCGCGCGGGCGCGGCTGGGCGCTATGGAAGGCATTGATCACCGCCGCCGGGCACATAGACGTGGCCTCGGCCGAGATCGAAGAATCGTGGCGAGTGATCGATGCTGTGCTGATCGATCGCGAGCGCCAGGCGTGAGGCGAGACGCGTGGCGCCGTCATCGGGCGGCGCTGATGGATCAAAAAACCTGCTGTCGCCGGCAGCTTTCGCGTGGGCCTCTCGTCGGCCGAGCGCTCAAGAAATTGACAAGATTTGACTTGAGAATCTGATGTTGAAAAATAACTCATTCGACATTTTGTTAGACAGCGCACGCAATTGATTTGAAAATAATGGAATAAACTGGAAAATTTTACAGTATAAAGTAAAAGATATCCGGGATTATTACATAAAAAAGACGATGTGCCATTTGTGCCGATTTGAAAATCGACATGAGCCGGTTAGTGTTATTTGTGCAACACCGATTTAATCTGTGGCGTGAATCCGGCATATTCGCGGAATTGTCATTGAAGGCGGAAGATTGGTGGGTATGTTCGCCGCGAAAAGGGGACGCAGTGCGAGCCTTTTTTCATTGTGGGGGTGAGGCGGGAAAACATATCCGCCAGCCACAATTCGGAAGCCATTTTATTAACTTGACTGGAGAGGTCAGAAAATGAACATCAAGAGCCTCCTTCTCGGCTCAGCCGCGGCACTGATCGCGGTGTCCGGCGCACGCGCCGCGGACGCTGTCGTCGTCGCCGAACCGGAACCGGCCGAATACGTCAAGATTTGTGACGTCTACGGCGCCGGCTATTTCTACATCCCGGGCACCGAGACCTGCCTGCGCATCGGCGGCTATGTCCGTTACGACATCGGTGTCGGCGATGCCGGCTCGCTCGATGGCGTCAACCACGTCCCGGATCATCAGGACGCCGGCACCACTCATTCGACCTACTACAAGAACACCCGCTTCACGCTGAAGACCTGGACCGGTCAGGAGACCGAGCTCGGTACCCTGAAGACCTACACCGAGACCCGCTTCAACTACGGCAACAGCTCCGGTGACTATACTAATCAAGCCGCCTCCAGCGCCGACGATTGGACGGGTCGTAACAAGTCGCTCTCGCTGCGTTTCGCCTGGATTCAGCTCGGCGGCTTGCGCGTCGGCAAGGACGATACGGCTTTCGATACGTTCATCGGCTATGCCGGCAACGTCATCCAGGACACGCTGGTTCCGTATGGCGGGCAGGAGAGCAACGTCGTTCAGTACTACTTCGACGCCGGCAACGGCTTCTCGGGGCTGGTCTCGCTCGAAGAGGGTGCTGGCAAGGTCGGCACCATCGACAGCTATGTTCCGCATGTCGTCGGCGGTTTGAAGTACAAGGGCGACTGGGGTTCGCTCACCGGCGTCGTGGCCTATGACAGCAACTATGAAGAAGTCGCTGGCAAGGTTCGCCTCGACGTCAAGGCAACCAACGAATTGTCGCTGTTCATCATGGGTGGCTACGGCACCGACGACAATCTCACCGACGATGCGAACAACGCCATCGATGCACACGGTCGCGGCTTCTACAAACAGTGGGGCGGCAACTGGGCGATCTGGGGTGGCGGCACCTACAAGTTCAACGACAAGACCTCGTTCAACGCCCAGATCTCCTATGACGACTGGAAGAATCTCGGCATCGCCGCGAACGTTGCCTATACCGTTGTGCCCGGCTTTACGGTCACGGCTGAAGTCGATTACCTCAATGCTGGAAAGTTCGACGACGCAGATTTCAGCAACTGGACCAAGGCCAACAAGAAGAGCAGTGTCGGCGGCATTCTCCGCTTCCAGCGCTCGTTCTAACGGATCGACTGACCTTACCAGACCGCCCGCAGCACATCGCTGCGGGCGGCTTTTTTACGCGTTGTTGCGAGAGCCGGCCAAGGCGGCAGGCCCATACCTTGATTTCGCCACCCGATCGGTGAAAAGCTCCTGATATGGAATGGCGCGACGAGGGAATCATTCTCGGCACCCGCAAGCATGGCGAAACCAGCGCCATTCTCGAGGTGATGACGCGTGCCCATGGCCGCCATCTCGGCCTCGTGCGCGGCGGCCGCTCGCGCAAGCTGCAACCCGTTCTCCAGCCCGGCAATCGCGTCGATCTCTTGTGGCGCGCGCGCCTCGACGAGCATCTGGGCACCTTCCAGGCCGAAGCGATCGAGATGAACGCCTCCCGGCTGATGGACAGTGCCATCGCCGTCTACGGCCTTCAGACGATGGCGGCGCATCTGCGCCTGCTGCCCGAGCGTGACGCCCATGGCGGCCTCTACGAGGCGCTTTCGGTGATGATCGTCCACCTGGACGATGCCGACGCCGCCGGCGAGCTGGTGGCGCGTTTCGAACTTCTGATCCTCGATGAACTCGGCTTTGGCCTCGATCTCAGCCAATGCGCCGCCACCGGCACCAAACAGGACCTTGCCTATGTCTCGCCGAAATCGGGACGCGCGGTGTCGCGCGAAGCCGGGGCGCCGTGGCATGACAAGATGCTGGTGCTGCCTGCATTTCTGCAGCGCGGCTCCGGCCTGCGCGCAAATCATGCGGCGATCGCGGACGCCTTCCGCTTGACCGGTTTCTTCTTCACCCGCCATGTCTACGAGCCGCGCGGCATCGATCAGCCCGACGCGCGCGCCGGCTTTCTTGCAGCGTTGCGGAAGCACCACGCAGCGCACAAGCCCATCGCCGGAGAGAACGCGGCCAGGGAAGTCATCAGATGAGCGAAGTCGAACTCTATCCGGGCCGGGTCTCGCCGCTTGGCCTCGGCACCATTCCTCACGCCGATATCCTGAAATACACCGGCCTGGAATTGCTTCAGCGGATCATCGACGGCAAATATCCAGCACCGCCGATCTCCTTCCAGCTCAGCTTCGCGTTGACCGAAATATCGGAAGGTCGCGCCGTATTCCGCGGCATGCCGAGCGAACGCCACCTCAACCCGCTGGGTGGCGTTCATGGCGGCTGGGCGGCGACGCTGCTCGATTCGGCGTTGGCCTGCGCAGTACAGACGTTGCTCGACAAGGGCGAGGCCTACACGACCGCGGAGTTCAAGGTGAACCTTACGCGGCCGATAACGCCCAGTACCGGCGAGGTCGTCTGCGAAGGCAAGGTGGTCCACAAGGGCCGCACGCTTGCCGTTTCGGAAGCGACGCTGAAGGACGCCGGCGGCAAACTGCTGGCTTTCGGCACCGAGACATGTTCGATATTTCCAGCCGCCAATCTGGCGGCACGTTGAGTTTTCAGCCGTTTGGCCGCCGCATTTGAATGTCAATGAGACGAAACGTCAGTGAACACTGGCCTGGTTTGGGGGAACCGCCATGTTTGAAAGCCTGATCGGCCTTGTCGCCATCATCGCCTTGTTCGTCATCATTTCGCGCCAGCAGAGCCGGATCGGCCTGATCGAGCGCGAACTTGGCGCGTTGCGCAGTCTCGTGCTTTCGGGCGCGGTGCCGTTCGCGGCCAGGCCGTCGGAACAGGAAGCGGCCGAAGGCGAGGCCTACACGGCACCGGTGGCCGCGCCTGCGGTCGATATCGCCCCGGCAGCAATCAGCGAGCCCGCGCCGGTACAGGCCACGCAGGCGGAAATCCCGGCCGCAGAGAGTGTGCCCGGTCCTTGGAGCACCCCCGAGGCAACACCGAAAACGTCAGAGGTCGCGCCGGCCGCGGTCGCCAAAGCCGCTCGCCAGTCCGACGTCGAAACCGCGCTCGGCACGCGTTGGGCGGTCTGGGTCGGTGGCATTGCGCTTGCTCTGGGCGGCCTGTTCCTGGTCCGCTACACCATCGAGGCCGGCATTTTCGGTCCCGGCGTGCGGCTCACCATGGCGGCCGTGCTCGGTTTGGTGCTGGTCGCCGCCGGCGAGTTCATTCGTCGCACCGGATTCAAGGTGCCGGTGCAAGGTGCTGCCGGCGCTTATATTCCGGCGATCCTCACGGCAGCCGGTGCCTTCATCCTGTTCGGCACCGTCTATGCCGCCCATGGTGTTTACGGCTTCATCGGCCCGGCGCTTGCCTTCACGTTGCTTGGTGCGATCGGCATTGCCACCATCGCCGCCGCTCTCGTCCATGGCCAGGCGCTGGCTGGCATCGGTCTCGTCGGCGCCATGGTGACGCCGGTGCTGATCGCTTCGCAGGCGCCCAATCCCTGGGCGTTGTTCGGCTATCTCGCAATCGTGCTCGCCGCCACCGGCGTTATCGCCCGCATGCGCGACTGGAAAGCGCTGATGGCGGCCGCCTTTTTCGGCACCGGCATCTGGACCATCCTCTACATGACCGACGCACCGGGCGCGAACCTCTCCGCGATCCTGTTCATCGACACTGTGACGCTGGCTGTGCTGGCCCTTGTCTGGCTGAGCAGTCGCGGCGACGGAACCGGACCAGCAAGATCCTTTGACTGGCCGTCCATCGTGCCTGGACTGTTCGTCGCCTTCTCGGCGCTGGGCCTCTCGGTTGACCTGGTCTTCGCCGCTGCCGGTGATGCCTTGCCGGGCGCGGTGCTGCTTATGGTGATGGTAGCGGTCGCGCTCTACCGCCCGCTGGCGCTGCCACTGCTTTATGCCGCCGGACTGGCGACGGTGCTGATCTATCTCGGCATTATCCCGCCGACCTCTATCGCTTCCGATTTTTCGAGCGGCGCTCTGGGTGTTGATGGGGTGCCTTTGGCCACGGCCAACGTGCTGAGCTTGCGCCTTGGCATCGGCCTTGGCGTAGTCTTCATTGCCGCCGGTCTCTGGGCCGCGCGCCGTTTCGCCGCCTCGGCGCAGATCCGAGCAGCCTCGTGGGCTGCATGGGGTGTCATCGCACCTCTGGTCATCCTGCTGGCGCTCTGGTTCACCTTCGGCAATCTCGACCGTGACTTTGTCTATGCCGCCGTTGCGGCCCTGCTGGTCGTGGTCTTCGCCGCCGGCGGCGAGTGCATCGCGCGGGCTGAGGAACCGCCGCTCAGGGGCGGCGTGGCAGTGTCATTTGCCTTGGGTGGCGCAGCGGTCGCCGGCCTCCTGATGCTGCATATGGCTTTTGATTCCGGCTGGACCACCACCTTGCTCGGTGCCACGGCAATCGTGCCGGCGCTCGCCACGCGCTGGCGCTCTTATCCTGTGCTCGGCTGGATTTCAGTCGCCGCCGTCATCGCGGTGCTTGGCCGCGTCGCCTTCGACCCGACGATCGTCGGCGCCGAGTTCCTGTCAATGACACCAGTCTTCAACTGGTTGCTGCCGGGCTATGGCGTGCCGGCGCTCGCCTTCGGCTTCGCGGCCTGGCAGCTCGCCAACACCACCGATGGCCGACCGCGCCTCGCCATGGAGGCGGCGGCGGCACTGTTCGCGCTGCTGACGCTCGCCATGCTGGTGCGTCACGCCATGCATGGCGGCGTCATCAACAGCGATGCGCCGACGCTCGCCGAACAAGCGATCTACACGCTGATCGCCATCGGTGCCGGCGCCATCCTGATCGCCATCGACAGGCGCTCGCCAAGCTCGGTGCTGCGCTATGGTTCGATGGCGGTGGGCGTGGTCTCGGTCGCCTTCGTCGTCATCCAGCATTTCCTGGTGCTCAATCCGTTGTTCACCGACGAATCGACCGGCCGGATTCCGGTCTTAAATCTTTTGTTCCTGGCCTATCTCCTGCCGGCCGTCGCCGCCGGCGGTCTAGCGCTCTATAGCAGGGGCAAGCGGCCGAAATGGTATTCGGCCATGCTGGCGCTGGTGGCGGCGCTGCTTGCCTTCGCCTATGCCACGCTGTCGGTGAGGCGCCTGTTCAAGGGTGAGTTCATCGGCTTGTGGAGTGGCCTTGGCCAGTTGGAGACCTATACCTATTCGGCACTCTGGCTGGTGATCGGCGTGGCGCTGCTCACGGCTGGCGTCTGGCTGAAATCGCAGGTTCTGCGCATTGCTTCGGCCGGGCTGATCGCGGTTGCCGTACTGAAAGTCTTCCTCTTCGACATGTCGGAACTGGAGGGTGTGCTCAGGGCGCTGTCCTTTATCGGTCTGGGTGCGGTGCTGATCGGCATTGGCCTGTTCTACCAGCGGCTTTTGACGCGGGCGGCGAAGGAAAAAAGATAATCGCCTGCGATCATTGGTTTTCCTTGCCGGTCGGGAATAAACCGGCACCCGCCGGCGTTATCTCGTTGCTTGGGTGACCGGAGCGGTGGACCGCTTCGCGCTGGCCGCTTGCGCCGTGCCGGGAAGGCGCGTTCAATCGAGATCAACAAGGGCGACCTCAGAACCAGCGGTCATGAACGAAAAGAAGGCAGCAATCCTTGGCGAAATACCGCGCCTGCGACGCTACGCACGCTCGCTTTTGCGCGACCGCGATGCTGCCGACGATCTCGTTCAGGACTGCCTTGAGCGCGCGCTGTTGCGGCTCGACAATTGGCAGACAGGAGAAAGCCCCAGGAGGTGGCTGTTTACGATCATGCATCATTTGTTCATCGACCAGATGCGCAAGGTGAATCGCCGCGGCGAAGCGTCGATGCTGCCGCTGGAGGCGGGCGAGACGGTTGCCCAGCCGCCCGAACAGTTGGAGGGCATCGCTTCGCGCGAGATCATCGACGCATTGCAGGCGATCAGCCCGGATCGCCGCGCGGCGCTGGTCATGGTCGCCATTGAGGGCTTTTCCTATGCCGAAGCCGCCAACATTCTGGGTGTGCCCGCGGGCACGCTGATGTCGCGCATCGCGCGTGGCCGTGAGGAACTGCGTGGGTTGCTGGACGACACAGCACGCCGCCGAGCCATAAGGATCGTCGAGAAATGATCCGCCGCGATTTTTCCGAACGGGACATCCACATGGCGCTCGACGGCGAACTGCCGCCCGATGAACGTGCCGCCTACGATGCCTGGCTCGACTCCAATCCTGAGATGAAGGCCAGGAGCGCCCGCTTCACCGCCGACCGGGAGGCATTGCGCTCGGCTTTTGCCGGCGTACTGGATGAGGCTGTACCAGTGCGCCTGCGCAAGGTGGTGCTCGGCGAAGCGCCTGTTAAGGTTGTGGTGCCACGCTCACGCTGGTGGCTTGCCGCCACTGCGGCCGTGCTTCTCGCCACGGGCGGATTTGGCGGCTACTTTGCCGGCATCGGCGGCCTCGGGCAGGAGGATCCGGCGGAGGATCAGCTCGCCGAACAGGCGATCGCCGCCCACGTCATCTATGCCGCCGAGAAGCGGCATGCGGTGGAAGTTCCGGCCAGCGACAAGGATCATTTGCAGACCTGGCTGTCCAACCGGATCGGCCTGAATCTGGTGGTGCCGGACCTGAGCGCGAACGGCTTCCAATTGGTTGGTGGCCGGTTGCTGCCGGCCGGCGAAAGCAAGGCCGCGATGCTGCTTTACGAAGACGACAAGGGCGAGCGCATATCCCTCTTCGTGACGGCTGAATCGACCGAGAATGCCAAGGGTACCTACGCTTCGGCGCAGGACGGTCCGCAGGCCGTCTACTGGCTGGACAAGGGCTATGGCTGTGCCGTCGTCGGTTCGCTGCCGCGCGAGCAATTGGCGGCCGTGGCCAAGAGCGCGTATGGCCAGCTTTTAGCCGGGCTGGCCAGTTGAGCCGGTTGCGAACTTGCGCGGCCGACTGACTTGAAAACAGCGATTGCGTTCAAAGCTTGCCAGCTTCCCTGTCGTCGCGGAAACTGTCACAATTCGGCCCTAATCAAGGAGCGATAGCGCTTGATGAATACCGGCGCTTCGGCCGGTGTTCGCGACGCTTTTGACCGGGGCCGTTTTCCGCAACGCAATCGAGGTTTTCTCAAGCCGCATGCCTGCCGAGATCCGCAAGGCCCGCGCGTCAGACGTCGATGATCTCGCCGCCATCGAGAAAGCCGTGTTCTCGAGCGACCGCATTTCCCGCCGCTCCTTCCGCCAGTTCATCGAGCGGGAGACCGCCGAGACGCTGGTCGCCGAAATCGATGGCCGCGTAGGCGGTTATGCGATCGTGCTGTTTCGCAAGGGCAGTGGCGTGGCGCGGCTCTATTCCATAGCCGTCGGACCGTTCTTCGGCGGGCTCGGCATAGGCCGCCAATTACTGTCCGCGGCCGAAGAGGCAGCCTTCGAACACGACCGCATGATGCTGCGTCTCGAAGCGCGCGAGGACAATGGCCGCGCCATCCATATCTACGAGCAGGCCGGCTACCGCAAGATTGGCCGCGAGCCGGGGTACTACGAAGACGGCGCGACGGCGCTACGCTATGAAAAAACCCTGCGCGGCGACCTTCCGGTCGCCACCAGGGTGCCGTTCTACCAGCAGACCTGCGAGTTCACCTGCGGTCCATGCTGCCTGATGATGGCCATGGCCAATTTCGATGGTGGCTTCGTACCCGACCCGGTGATGGAAATCCGCCTCTGGCGCGAGGCAACGACCGTGTTCATGATGTCTGGACCAGGCGGCTGCGAACCATTCGGTCTGGCCGTTTCGGGGTACGAAAGCGGGCTTGCTGCGGAGATTTACGTTTCCTTCTACGGCGCATTGTTCCTGCAATCGGTGCGCAGCGAGGAGAAGCGCCGGGTCATGGAACTGGCACAGGTCGACTTTCGCCGCCGCGCGGAACTTTACGGCATCCCGGTGAATTACCGTCCGTTCACCATCGACGATATCAGGGCGGCTCTCGCTGGTGGCAAACTGGTTCTGGTGCTGATCAGCGGCTTCCTGATGTTTGGCAAGAAGGTGCCGCACTGGGTGCTGGCCATCGGCGATGATGGCGATCATATTCTGATCCACGATCCGTGGGTCGAGGATGAAAGGCAGGAAACCATCCTTGATGCCGCCAACATTCCCGTGCCTTACGGCATCTTTATGAACATGGCGCAGTTCGGTCGCGACGGACTGCGTGCCGCCATCACTTTGGGAAAGAGATAATGACCTGGGTCATTCTTACCGGCAGGCAGAGCGATCTCGACCAGGTGGCGACACCGCACAAGATCATCACCAATCGTGACTATCTCGCGCATCCCTCGCTGTTCCGCGGCCAGCGGCCGAAGGTCATTAACCTGTCGAACAACTACGGCTACCAGAGCCGCGGTTATTATGCGTCACTGCTGGCAAGTTCGCGCGGCCACAAGGTCATCCCGACCGTCGAAACGATGATCGACCTGTCGGAGCGCAAGCTCTACGAGCACGCCTTGCCGGAACTGGAACTGGCGCTCAACAAATGCCGCAAGGATCTCGGCGGTATATTCCCGGCGAAGGTCTGCATCTTCTTCGGGATCGGCCCGTCCAAGGTCTGGGACCGTTTTGCCAAGCTGTTGTTCGACTGGTTCCGGGCGCCGGCGCTCGAAGTCCACATCAAGGACAGCGCCGAATGGGCTTCGATCCGCAAGATCGGCTTCCACCCGCTGGCGCGAATGACCGAGGACGCGGAAAAGAGCTTCATCCAGTGCCTGGAGACCTACACCAACCGTGAGTGGCGCGACACCAAGGGCCGCACGCCGGCGCGGTACACCTTCGCCACGCTCGTCGACCCGCATGAGGAATTGCCGCCCTCGGAAATCTCCTCGCTGCGCTACTGGGCCAAGATCGCCGAAAAGATGGGGGTCGAAATCGAGCCCATCACCAGGAAGGACCTCGCCAAGCTCGCGAATTACGATGCGCTGTTCATCCGCGAGACCACCTCGATCTCCAATCATACCTATCGTTTCGCCCGCCGCGCCCAGCAGGAAGGCATGCCTGTCATCGACGACCCGCTGTCGATGATCCGCTGCACCAACAAGGTCTATCTCAACGAACTGATGGCCTACAACAAGGTGCCGGTGCCGCCGACGGTGATGATCGCCGGCGCCTCCGATCTCGAACTCGCGGCGCAGACGCTGGGTTTTCCCCTGGTGTTGAAGATCCCGGATTCGTCATTCTCGCGCGGTGTCAAGAAATGCGCCAATTTCGAGGAGCTGAAGACGCTTGCCACCGAATGGCTCGAGGATTCCGATCTTCTGATCGCGCAGAAATTCATCCCGACCGAATATGACTGGCGTGTCGGCGTGCTCGGTGGCCAGCCGCTGTTTGCCGTGCATTATCTGATGGCCAAGAAGCACTGGCAGATCGTCAACCACAAGGCCAATGGCAAGCCCGACCAAGGCGGCATCAAGACCTTCACGCTGAAGGAGACGCCGCCTCATGTCGTCGAGACGGCAGTGAAGGCTGCGCGCTGTATCGGCGATGGTCTCTATGGGGTCGACCTCAAGGAGACCAAGGACGGCGTCTTCGTCATCGAGGTCAACGACAACCCCAACCTCGATCATGGCTGGGAGGATTCCGGCGAGAAGGATGAGGTCTGGGTGCGGCTGACGCAGTGGTTCCTGGAGCGGCTGGACAGGCCGGGACGGTAATCAACCGAGGGGAAACATGCAGTTCATCGTCATCGAGGATTTCACCGGCTGCGACCGCAAGGAAATCTATCGCCGGTTCCGCGACCGCGGCCGCCTGAAGCCGGAGGAGCTTGTTGTGCATCATAGCTGGATCGCGGCCGATATGAGCCGCTGTTTCCTGCTGGTGGAGACCGATGACGTCACGCTACTGCAGCGATGGGTCATCGAATGGGCTGATCTGGTCGAGTTCGAGATCGTGCCCGTGGCGGCCAACAAGGACATGGTGGCGGCCTTGAGCGCGCACCTCTGACCATGGCCCCACCCGGTCAGCGCAGCGCCGGCGAGCCCACGGCGCGCTGGCATTCATCGATCAGCCAATCGCGGAACGCGGCCACGACGTCGCGCCTCGCGCTTCGCTCCGGGACGGTCAGGCAATAGGGCTGTCGCAGGGCAATTGCGCTCTTGGCGGGGCGGACCAGCCGGCCGTCCTCCACCGCCTCGGCACAGTAGATTCCTTGCGCCAGTGCCACGCCCAGCCCTGAAATGGCGAGGTCGAGGGCCGCGCGCGACGAATTGGCCGAGAGCCCGCGCCGTACCGCCCGGCCAGATTGGGCGCCCGCCGCCTCGAACCAGTTGCGCCAGGACGGAAACGATGCGCCGGTCGGTCCCCAATCCGTGTGAATGAGCGGCAGCCCGGCGAGCGGCTCGCCGCCCGCCTTGATCATCCCGGCAAGCTTTGGTGCGCAGACGGGGTAGACCGCATCCCTGGCAATGTCCTTGGTCGGATGCTCGCGATAATGCGGGCCGTAGGAGAGCCTGATGTCGATCAGCTCGCGGTCGAACGGCACCGGGTCGTCATCGCCCCGGAGCGATATGTCGGCGGCGCCATGGCTTGCGACGAAGCCGGCCAGACGCTGCGAAAGCCAACCCATGGCCATGGATGGCGGCACCGATACCACGAGGCGCGGGCGGAATGCGTCGCCGGCAAGCTCGCGCGAGACGCTGCCGATCTCTTGAAAGGCCACGGTCAGCCGCGGCAGCATTTCCACGCCGGCCTCGGTGAGGACAACGCGCCGGTTGACCCGCTGAAACAGCTTGCGGCCCATCTGCTCCTCCAAGATGCGGATAAGCTGGCTGACGGCGGCGGCCGAAACCGACAGCTCCTCCGCCGCCGCGGCAAAGCTGCCCGTACGTGCCGCGGCCTCGAAAGCCTGAAGCCCTTTCAGGGATGGAGATGTGACCATTGCCGCCCAATAAGATAAGCTTACCTTATCCAAATCGCAGGAATCGTCGTTTTTGGAAAGCTTTTTTGCCAACTAGGATGGTCGTCGTCAATATCCAGCCTGGATCGAAGCCGATGGACCATCGCGACATCATCGCGTCACTGACACCGGAAGAGCGCAATCGCCTGACGACCAAATCCGATGTAGCGGGCCTGTTCCAGCTCGGCGCTCACTTGGGCGCGATTGTCATCATCGGATCGTTGATCGCGGCCAAGGTGCCGTTCTGGCCATTGCTGGTGTTGCCGCAGGGCATTCTGATCGTGTTCCTGTTCACGCTGTTGCACGAGACGGTTCACCGCACGGCTTTCGAAACACAGCGGCTGAACGACGGCGTGGCGCGGCTGTGCAGCCTGGCGATCGCGCTGCCGGCCGACTGGTTCCGCTACTTTCATTTCGCTCACCACCGATACACGCAGGATCTGGAGAACGATCCCGAGCTCGCTTTCCCCAAACCCGAGACCTTGCGGCAATACATTGTCCACGTCTCGGGCCTCCCGGTGTGGTGGGGGCATGTCAAGACGCTGTACATCAATGCAGGTGGTGGCAGTCAGGAGAGTTATGTGCCGCCGAAAGGTCGACCCAAGGTACGGGCCGAGGCGCGCGCCATGATTGCCTTCTACGCTGTGGTCATTCTGCTCACTGTCTATTTCCGGCTCACCGTGCTGCTCTATGTCTGGATCATTCCCGCACTACTCGGGCAGCCATTCCTGCGCCTGTATCTGCTGGCCGAGCATGGCCGCTGTCCGTTCGTCGCCAACATGCTGGAGAACACAAGAACCACGCTGACCAATTGGGTGGTGCGCAAGCTTGCCTGGAACATGCCGTTCCATGCCGAGCATCATGCCTATCCCGGAGTGCCGTTTCACCAATTGCCGCGGTTTCACGCGCTGATCGAGCGGCATCTGAAGGTGGTCGAGCCCGGCTACGTCAGCTTCCACGAGAAATACCTGGAAACATTGAGCTGACATGTCCCGATGCCGTCAGCCGGTTTGGCTGCGCGTCGCACGTGACTTCAATAGGCGCTGGATCTCGGCCGGCTTCGATGGCACGCCGATCAGATAACCTTGCGCCTCGACACAACCATTGTCGCGCAGCATGTCGAGTTGCCTCTCGGTTTCGACGCCCTCTGCCGTGACCACGATGCCAAGCTCGGCACCCAGCCCGATGATGGTGCGAACGATCGCCGCCGTGTCGCGGTTGCCCATGTCGCGGATGAATGATCGGTCGATCTTGATCTTGTCGACCGGAAACCGTCTGAGGTAGCCGAGCGAGGAATAGCCGGTGCCGAAATCGTCCAGCGCAATGCGGATACCGAGTTCACGCAACTGGCGCAGCGTTTTCAGCACGGCTTTGCTCTCGTCCATCAGCACGGTTTCGGTGATCTCCAGTTCCAGCTGTCCGGCCGGCACGCCGGAAAAAGCCAGCGCCGAGATGACGCTGCGGGCAAATCCGCTGCTTTTGAGCTGCACCGCCGAGACATTGACCGCGATGCGCAAACCCGGCGGCCAGCTAGCCGCCACCGCGCAGGCTTTCCTCAGCGCCCATTCGCCAAGCGGCACGATCAGTCCTGTCTCTTCGGCGACCGGAATGAAGTCGTCCGGCGCCACCCTGCCGCGCGCTGGTGAATGCCAGCGCATCAAGGCCTCCGCGCCGATGATCTCGCCCGAGGCGATGTTCATGATGGGCTGGAAATCAAGATCGAATTCCTGGCGCGGCAGTGCCGCCTCCAGATCGACTTCAAGCGCCCGGCGGGCCTGCACCACGGCGTCCATTCCAGGTTCGAAGAAGCGATAGAGGTTTCGCCCATCGTTCTTTGCCCGATAGAGCGCCGTATCGGCGTTCTTCAGCAGCGTGTCGGCGTCACGGCCGTCGGCGGGGAAAACGGCGATGCCCAGGCTGACGCCGACATGCATGTCCCGGCCCTTGTCGCGAAATGGTTTTGCGATTGCCTCGACGATGCGTTTCGCCAGTTTCTCGGCATCGGCAATGCCCACGGAGTTGGATTGGATGACGACGAACTCGTCGCCGCCGAAACGGGCGATCATATCTGCATCATTGCGCAGGCAGCGCTGCAGTCTTTCGGCCACACTCTTCAACAGCCAGTCGCCGGCGGGGTGTCCCCAGGTGTCGTTGACCGCCTTGAAGCGGTCGAGGTCGAGCGAGAAGATCGCGAGCGGTGTAGCGGCCACATCCTCCAGCGCAAGGTCGAGCCGCTCGCGAAACATCGATCGGTTGGGCAGTCCGGTCAGCATGTCGTGATGCGCGAGATGGGTCATGCGCTCTTCGGCCAGGCGGCGTTCCGTGACGTCGTCGAACGTCGCCACCCAACCGCCGCCACTCATTGGCTGGCGCACGACCAGAAATGTCCTGCCGTCGGCAAGATGGCGATAGGTCGAATGCGTTTTTCCCGCCCGCCGGCAGGCTTCGGTCTTGGCGACTTCGCTGTCGACGTCGATCTTCGTGTAGATGCCGAGTTCCAGCAGTCGTTCGAGCGCGTCGCGATGCGTCGTTCCAAGCGGGAAGTCGGCCGCCGTGACGTTGTACAGTTCCAGAAAACGCCCGTTGCGCACGATCATTTTGCCGTCGGCGTCGTACATCAGCAGGCCTTGCGACATGTTGGCGAGCGCTGCGTCGAAGCGGCGATGCTGCTCCTTGAGATCCTGCTCGGCGCGCCGCTGTTCAGTAATATCCTCGTAGATCGAGACCCACCCGCCCGAAGCCAGCGGCCGGTGCGAGATAAGGATGATGCGGCCGTCCGACAGGATTTCTTCGTAGGTCGAAGGCTTCGCCTGGTCGATATAGGGCTTGCGGATGGCATAGAGCTCGTCGGCGCTTTGCGAGGCGACGCCGAGGTCGACGCTGTGCCGCAGGATATCGAGGAAGCGGATGTCTGGCCGTATCAGCTTGGCGTCGAGGTGGAAGATGTCGATGTAGTTGCGGTTGCAGATGATCATGCGTTCATCGGCGTCGAACATGCACAGGCCATGCGACATGTTTTCGACAGCGGCTGAAAAACGTTCGTTCTGCTCGCGCAGCTCATCTTCAATGCGGCGCGACCGCTCCACGCCTCCGGCCACCCGTTCCGGGACGATCGAACCATCCTTGACGACGGGCATGAGGCGCCCCTGCGGTGTTTGATCGAACACCACACTGTTGACGCTTTCGGTTAATTTAGCGTTTTCTACCCTAGCGCAGATGTCGCAACGTGATGTCTTGAGGTCTCGATCGCCGAAAACCGCTTCAGGAACGCATTCTGTGCCCAGATCACCGAGCGTGGCGTGAAGTCGAAACGTTCGGCTGAAAAACCGCGCGGGCGGCCGAAGAACTCGCTCGCCTCGGCGGTCGAAAAGCCGGCGAGCAGCGTAGCCTCGAAATAGGCGGCGATCTGGTCGGCGCGCTTGATCTCCTTGCGCAGGGCAGCGGCCGGTTCGGGAGGCAGCGAGAAACGGAGATGGATGGCGCGTTGCAGGCGCAATTCGCAGTCCCTGTAGCTGCCGCCCATCACCGACTTGAATGGCGAGATCATGTCGCCGATGACATATTCCGGCGCGTCGTGCAGCAGTGCCGCCAACTGGTCGTCGGCCGAAGCCTGCGGCACCAGCTCGTTGAACAGCGTCTCGACCAGCAGTGAATGCTGGGCCACCGAGAAGGCGTGCTCGCCGCTGGTTTGGCCGTTCCAGCGCGCGACGCGGGCAAGCCCATGGGCGATGTCCGAAATTTCGATGTCGAGCGGCGAGGGGTCGAGCAGGTCGAGCCTGCGGCCGGACAGCATGCGCTGCCAGGCGCGTGGTGGCGCACCGGCGCGGTCTGCCGCCATCAGGCTTCCTCCGCGCCGGCGATTTCCTGCGGGAAACTGAATTTGGCCCAGGCGGGGATGGTGAGCGTCACTGGCACGTTGTCCGCCAGGACCGGCTGGCCGGCGTCGAGCGCCGCCTTGACCCTGTCGATGCGGGCGATGGCGAGCCCGGTCAGGGTGACGGTCGAGCCGAGCGTGCCGACGGGTCGCCCGCCGACGGTGAGTTCGGCACCCGCGGCGGGCAGAGGAAGCCCAGCCTGGACGATCAGCACGCGCCGCCGGGCTGTGCCCCGATGCTGCATGCGCGACACGACCTCCTGGCCGACATAGCAGCCCTTCTTGAAGCCGACACCGCCCATCTCGTCGAGCAACACGTCATGCGGGAACGCATCGCCGAGTGCATAGTCGGACCCGCTCTCGGCAATACCGTGGGCTATGCGGAAGGCCTGCCACGCGGCGATGTCGCCGGCCTCCGCTGTGCCGGCATGGAAGCGCGTGACGCCTTCGTCGCCAAAGCGCCTGTCGGCAACTGCGGTTGAATCACTTTCTGAGGCGATTGACTCTTTTCCCCATGCGACAGTGACAAGCGTTTGTTCCGACTTGGCAATCTCGACCTTGGCGCGAAGCCTGTAGAGCATCAGCCGGCGAATGAAATCGTCTGAAACGTCGGCACGGCATTCGATGCGGAAGGCGTTTTCTCCTGCCCGTGAGATCAGGAAGTCGAACAGTATCTTGCCTTGCGGCGTCAGCAGCGCGCCCGGCTTGGCCTCACCATTGCCAAGCGCCTCGAGATCGGTGGTCAGGATGTTTTGCAGAAAATGTTCGGCATCCGGGCCGGAGACGGAGATAAGCGCGCGGTCTTTCAGCAGGGCAAAGGGCATGGAGCGGATAGAAGCCTGATCTTGCAAAACGGTTGGTCATTACGTAAGCCGCTGACACTCCCCCCGCAAGAGAGCATCACCATGACCTATGACCTCATCCTGACAGGCGGCACAGTGGTCAATCATGACGGCGAGGGGTTGCGCGACATTGGCGTGAAGGGCGGTCGCGTCGCCGCGATCGGCGATCTGCGCCAGGCCTCGGCCGGCGAGACGATCGACTGCCGGGGCCTTCATATCCTGCCTGGTGTCGTCGACAGCCAGGTGCATTTCCGCGAGCCGGGACTGGAGCACAAGGAAGACCTGGAAACGGGATCGCGGGCTGCTGTGCTCGGCGGTGTCACCGCCGTCTTCGAGATGCCCAACACCAACCCGTTGACCACCAGTGAGGCAACGCTTGCCGAAAAGGTCCGGCGCGGCAGCGGCCGCATGCATTGCGATTTTGCTTTCTGGGTTGGCGGTACCCGCGATAACGCCAGGGATGTCGGCGACCTCGAGCGTTTGCCGGGAGCTGCGGGAATAAAGGTCTTCATGGGGTCGTCCACCGGTGACCTGCTGGTCGAGGACGACGAAAGCGTCGCCTCGATCCTGAGGAATACCCGCCGCCGCGCCGCTTTTCATTCGGAGGACGAGTTCCGGCTGCGCGAGCGCCTGGGCGAGCGCATTGAGGGCGACCCGTCATCGCATCCCGTTTGGCGTGACGAGATCGCCGCCTTGCGCTGCACCGAACGGCTGGTGCGCATCGCGCGCGACGTCCGGGCCCGCATCCATGTCCTGCACATTTCGACCGTCGAGGAAATCCTGTTCCTCGAACAGCACAAGGATGTCGCGACCTGTGAGGCCACGCCGCATCATCTGACGCTGAGCGCCGACGATTATGCGCGGCTCGGCACGCTGATCCAGATGAACCCGCCGGTGCGGGACAAGCGCCATCGCGACGGCGTCTGGCATGGTATTGCGCAGGGCATTGTGGACGTGCTCGGCTCCGACCACGCGCCACACACATTGGCGGAGAAGGCAAAGCCCTATCCGGCTTCGCCCTCGGGCATGACCGGCGTGCAGACGCTGGTGCCGATCATGCTCGACCACGTCAACGCCGGCCGGCTGACCCTGCAGCGCTTCGTCGATCTCTCCAGCCATGGCCCGCAGCGCATCTTCGGCATGGCCCGAAAAGGCCGTGTCGCCGCCGGCTATGACGCCGACTTCACCATTGTCGACATGAAGCGGCGCGAGGCCATCACCAACGCGCAAGCCGGCTCGAAAGCCGGCTGGACACCTTATCACGGCAAGGAGGTGACCGGTTGGCCGGTCGGCACGGTCATTCGCGGTCAGCGTGTCATGTGGGAGGGCGAAATCGTTACGCCCGGCCAGGGCAGGGCGGTGGAGTTTTCCGAGGCATTGCCCGGCTAGACGGCCATCGCCGACGCGTCAGGTCGCCGACGCGTCACGTCTTTGATTTTTAAGCGCTCTGCACTATGTTCAGAGCACGATGAAGGCACAATTCGCGCCTATGATTGACCCCGCCGAGTTTCCAGAGCTGCAAGCAATCGTTCGTGAAGCCCGCATCCCATTGCAAGGTCGTTTCGATGAAGATCTAAACGTACCTTCTTTGATCCCCTCGGACATGTTCGCCGAGAAGTTATTGGCGAATGCCGACCGATGCCAAGACCGTGCTGTCGGCTATCGCGATGCTATTGATCTTGGGATGTTGGTCAGTGCCTGTCGGGAGATCCCGAACGACGCCGTAGCGAAGGCTCAGGCTGCATATGGACAGGATGTCCAGCACAAGGTTGCGTGGGTGGTCAACAAGCTTCGGGAAACGGTAGAGCTGAGTTACGCAGCCGAGATTCTGCAGATGCAGGCTGATAAGGCTAGCGGTGCCATCTCGTTTCTTCGAAACGAAAGCATTCGCATTTGGTCGAATGCTGACATCATTGCATAGCCCGCCAGCCCACTTAATGGCAACATTGTCTACAATGCTGCTCGCATCCTGCCGCGAGCAGGCAGGCACCTTCAATCGCCCGCGACGAAGAAGGTCCATTGCCCGGCAGGCGTGATGCCGACGCGGTAGAAGATGTAGGCGCCGAACTGCTTCATGTCGTCGAAATCGCCGGCGGTGACGATCTTGAACAGCTCGACCCGCTGCTTGGCGTCGAGCCTATCGAGCGGCAGCGCGAAGAAATACGGCCAGACATAGAGTTCCTGTGGCGTACCCGCATCGACATGGACGTAGCCGGCGCTAAGCACCTCCTCCAGAATGGCCAGGATCTCCTGGCCGTCAGGGTCGCCGGACAGCGCTTTGAGGAAGGCGATGGCATCGCCATCGATGTCGGCCAGCGACAGCTGGGTCATGCTGTCGCCCTTGCCGATTAGAGGCCTGAGCTTCTCGATGTCGCCGCTCTTGCAAGCTTCGATGATGAGGTCATGCATGCGTCGCACGGACTCGGGCAGCTTGCCGAGGTCATAGACGACCTCGGGCAAGGGCGCCTGGGGATCGACACGCGGCCTGTTGCTGCCGCCATCCGACGGAATGTCCGGTTCCGCGGCGTCGGGAGCGGCCGGTTGGCTGGCCGAAGGCGGCGTTCCCAGCGGGCCAGGCACGGGAATCGCGCCCCCAGGCGACGACGTGTCGTCGTCAGTCGAGGGTGTGACCGGCGAGGGGAGTTCTTCGCTTTTGATCTCGCTCAGCGCATAGGCAGGGCTGCTGGCCAGGCACGTCACCAAGGCAATCGCGCCACAGCAAGCAGCGAGGCGGATGTAGAGGACAAGGCCCTTCGGCCTGCCTGACATCGGAAAATTCACTGCCCCTATCTCCCTGCTGCCGGGCATGGTGCCCGGTCGGCATCTACTCGTCAAAGAACCTGATGTTGGTTCAGTGCCGCGGCCGCTCGGGTTCGAAGGCGCCAGCAATCACCTTTTCACGCATACGGTCCAGCAGGGCAAGGGCCGAGGTTTCGCCATTGGCGCGCAGCATTTCGCCGAATGCCGTTTCGAGCGCCGCCTCGGCAATGATCTCGGGCTCGATGCCGGCCGAAAGGCCTTCCGCCCAGGCTTCGCTGTGGCTCTCAACCGCCGTCAGGCGCTTCTCTTCCCTGACCAGCGCGTCGATGTCGTTGGCAGCATGTTCCATAAGCGATGTCCACCCTTTCAAGCGGCAACCCATCAGTGGTGGATCAGGCTTGATCTGTTCCATTCATAGGCAGCGCCAAGTAAGTATCTGTAAATACGACATTTTTTTGGTCGCGTTTTACAGGGGCCAATTGTGTTTGGCGAAGCTGCGTTTCAACCCGGATCAAACTTAGCCGATTAGGCCGGCCTGCGGGGCGAAAACCTTCAGTTTGAGTTAATTCCGCATTCGCGTGGTAACGTTTGATTAACGCTGTTGCAGAAGTGCAACATCAGAATTGCACCAAGACATGGACAGGCACAAGTAGGATATGCCGACGATCCTTGCCGACGCGCCTAATATCTGTTGATGGATGCTCAGTTGCCATAACGCGAGGCGATGTCGCGCGACAGCGTCTCACCTTCCTTCATATAACGGCTGATGGCTTCAGCGGCCGAAGCGGTGCACTGGGTGTAGGTGCCGCCGAAGGAGCGATAGCCGCGGTTGAAGCTGGCGATGAAGCGGGCGCGGCGTTCTGGATCGGGATTTTCCGAATCGAGCAGTTTTTCCATCTCGCCCCGCCACTGGTCGCCTTTCTCCCCGCACAGATTGCGCAGGAAATGCAGCGACCCCAGAACCTCCGCCAGTCGCATCAGCCCCGGCTCGAACGGCGACTCGGCACTGAACGCGGGCCGTACCGGGACGGCCGCGCTGACGGCAAGGCAAATGGCGAGGAGTATTGACGGACGGTTCATAAGCCCAAAGCCGATATGGTCCGCCGAACGGCCTAAATCGTGGATGGCGAGACAACATAAGCGTTGTGACGAAACAATTTGTCGCCTGCAAGGCGATTTTTCAGTGCTGCGTCAGCGTGTTTGAATGTGACCGAGGAGTTCCTCGGCGACCGCCAACACCGAGCCGGCAAGCGGCAACAGGGTCATCTCTTTAAGTGTGTAGAAGGCAGCTGTCTCGGCGTCGTCGCTGGCCACGGCCTCGCCACCGGCATAGGCGGCGCCGAACACCGTGAGGAGATAGTCGACCGGGTGGCCGTCATCCCTGCCGTCGATGTGGATTTCCCGAAGCGGGCGCAAACCGGTGGCACGCAAGCCGGTCTCTTCCATCAGTTCACGCCGTGCCGCGTCCTCCAGTGTCTCGTCGCCTTCGACCTTGCCGCCGGGAAAGGCGTAGAACCCTTGCGAAGGCGGCCGTGCCCGTTTCACGAGGAGTAAGCTGTCGCCGCGCACGACGGCGACCGAGACGGCGGGAAGTGTCTTGCGTGCTTTGTTCATGATCAGGCTCATTCGAGGACCGGTCTGTTGTGGACCGCCCAGTAAGGGGAAGCATTACCGGTTGCGCAACACCGGTTCCATAGCCACGTTCGAAGCCGAACCATTCGAAAGGCTCCATTATGTGCGGACGTTTTGCCTTGACCGCCACGCCGGACCAGACCGCCGCCTTCCTGGGCCTTGCCGAGCTGGAGGATTTCCCGGCCCGCTACAACATCGCGCCGACACAGCCGGTCCTGATGGCGACCGCCGGCGTGCCCCGGGCTCCAGGCTCTAACCTGCCGGACCGGCAGCCGATGCTGGTGCGCTGGGGCCTCCTTCCCGCCTGGGTCAAGGACACCAGGGAATTTCCGCTGCTGTTCAACGCGCGCTCCGAAGGTGCGATCGAAAAGGCCTCGTTCAAGGCCGCCATGCGCCATCGGCGCGCGCTGGTGCCGGCATCCGGCTTTTACGAGTGGCGGCAGACCGGAGGCAAGAAGGGGCAACCCTATTGGATCCGGCCGCGGCATGGCGGGCTGGTCGCCTTTGCCGGTCTGATCGAAACCTATGCCGAGTCGGGCGGCTCGGAGATGGACACCGGCGCAATCCTGACCGTGAACGCCAATGCCGACATCGCCCATGTCCATGACCGGATGCCGGTAGTGATCGATATCCCCGACTTTGCCCGCTGGCTGGATTGCCGCACTCGCGAACCGCGCGAGATCGCCGATTTGCTGCGGCCGGCGCGGCCCGATTTCTTCGAGGCGATTCCTGTCTCCGACCTCGTCAACAAGGTCGCCAACACCGGACCGGAGATACAAGAGAGGGGCGAGATCGGACCTGAGCCCGAGAAAGCCAGGTGCAAGAAACCCGGCGCGGACGACAGTCAAATGACGCTGTTCTAGCGAAGCCCGTCGAGGACTTAAATCAGGGCGCTTGTTCGTGCCCCTCGGTGCCGGCAATTGCGTCGGCTGGAGCGCCGTTTCAGGCGGCGCGGGGCGATACGATCTTCTGCGCCGGCTTGTTCTTCTTGGCGGTGTGAAGAAGGGCGGCGACGATAGCTGCCGGGCCGATCGCACGATAGTGGTTGGTCAGCGCCGGTTGCTTGGCGCGGTTGGCTTCCTGCTTGCTTCGAGGCATGTTTCTCTTCCCAGATAACGTTTTCGTGTATGCGATTTGGTCGCTGAATCAGACCAAATCGTGACGCTTGGTGATCTAGCCGGCGAATGTTTCATGACTGTGCCGACATGTTTAATAAAATGTTTCATTGGCTGATTCCGTGTGATCGGGCGATGCGTTTGCCAGTCTTTGCGACGTTTTTCCCGGGATCAGCGACTTGACGGCAACACCGGCCAAGGCGATAAAGCCGCCCATGAAAACGTCTTTCGCCATTTGTGGCATTTGCATTATTGGCTAGCCTCGCGCTGGTCCGGACGTTTTCGCCTCATCTTTCCCCAGATTGGACAAACGCCCCGGCCAGCAGGCTGGAGCCAGATTTGCGCCTCGGCGCTGGGCTGGCTCCATCCAGACAAGAAGTTCTGAAACCGGGAAGGCATGGAATGTCTGACGCATCGCAGGGCCTGCGCCTCTACAACACGCTGACGCGCACGAAAGAGGACTTCGTGCCGATCGATCCGCGAAATGTGCGCATGTATGTCTGCGGCCCGACCGTCTACGACTTCGCCCATATCGGCAACGCCAGGCCGGTGATCGTCTTCGACGTGCTGTTTCGTCTGCTGCGGCATCTCCATGGCGAGACGCACGTCACCTATGTGCGCAACATCACCGACGTCGACGACAAGATCAACGCGCGCGCCTTGCGGGACTTCGGCGGCGAGATCGCTTCAGGGGCGCTTTCGCTCAACGAAGCGATTCGGCGGGTTACCGAAAAAACGGCCGATCAGTTCCATACGGATGTCGCGACGCTTGGCTGCCTGGAGCCGACGGTCGAGCCGCGCGCCACCGAATTCGTCGAGCCCCGCGCCGACGGCAAGGCTGACATGATCACCTTGATTCAAAGCCTGATCGGGCGCGGCCATGCCTATGTCGCGGCAGGCGAAGTGCTGTTCGATACGGCGTCGATGCCGGACTACGGGCAATTGTCGAGACGCAATCTCGACGAGCAGCAGGCCGGCGCCCGCATCGCCGTCGACGCGCATAAGAAGAACCCCGGCGATTTCGTGCTGTGGAAACTGTCGTCGCCGGAGGAGCCCGGTTGGCAAAGTCCATGGGGCAGGGGCCGGCCCGGCTGGCATATCGAGTGCTCGGCCATGTCGGCCGCCTATCTCGGCGAGGTCTTCGATATCCATGGCGGCGGCCTCGATCTGATCTTCCCGCACCATGAGAACGAGATCGCCCAGTCGCGCTGCGCCCACGGCACGTCGGTCATGGCCAATGTGTGGATGCACAATGGCTTCCTGCAGGTCGAGGGCCAGAAGATGTCGAAGAGCCTCGGCAATTTCTACTCGATCCACGAGTTGCTGGAGACCGACACTTTTGGTGGTCGCAAATGGCCCGGCGATGTGCTGCGGCTGGCGATGCTGATGACGCATTACCGCGAACCGATCGACTTTTCCGTGCGCAAGCTGGAGGAGGCGGAAAACACGCTGCGCAAATGGAAACGCGCGGCGGATCTGGCGCCGGCCGCGGGAAGTCAGTTGCCGGTTGAAGTCGTGGAGGCGCTGTCGGATGATCTTGCGACCTACGCGGCCTTCCAGCAACTCACCCAGCTTGCCGGCGAGGCGACCGACTTTGACGGTAGCGGCGACAACGCCGCCGCCGTCGCATTAAAGACCGCGCTCACCTTCCTTGGCTTCGATATTGGCGCGACCAAGGTGGACGACACCGTGGTCGCCAAAGCGATTGCCGAGCGCCTGACGCTTATCGCTGCGAAAAATTGGACAGAGGCCGACCGCGTGCGCGATGAACTTCTGGCGCAAGGTGTACAGTTGAAGGACGGCAAGGACCCGGTCACCGGCGAGCGCGTGACGACGTGGGAGATCAAGCGGTGAGGCTAATGGCGGGAATGGAGATCCATCATCTCGTATCTCCCCTTAATCGTGGCAATGCGCGCAAGATGCGCAAGGCAATGACCGATGCCGAACTCAAACTTTGGAATGAGATACGTGCACATCGCCTTATGGGGCTGGCTTTCAGGCGCCAGATGCCGATCGCTGGCTACATCGTCGACTTTGCTTGCCCGACCAGAAAACTGATCGTCGAGATTGACGGCTCCCAACATGCAACGGCCAAAGCCTCGGAGATGGATGCGGCACGTGCCGCGAAGCTTGAAGCGCTGAGCTGGACCATCCTGCGCTTCTGGAATGACGACGTCATCCGGGATATCGACAATGTCTGCCAGCACGTCGTGATCGTGGCCGGTTTGGCCGATGCTGTGATGCCGGCAAGCCAACCAGCAACGGAGGAGCTCGTTCCATGATCGATCATCTTGGCATCGCCGTTTCCGATTTCGATGCCTCCAAGGCCTTCTACGACAAGGCGATGGCGCCATTGGGCGCCTCGCTGCTTTACATGGTGCCGCAGGAATATACCGGCGGCACCGAGGTCGGCGGTTATGGCCGCGACCGGCCGGTGTTCTGGCTGAGCGCGGCAAGGGAAAAGCCCCGGGATCACCAGCACGTCGCCTTCACAGCGCGCAGCCGCGCCGAGGTCAACGCCTTCCATGCCGCCGCCCTTGCAGCTGGCGGCAGGGACAATGGCGGGCCGGGCCTGCGTCCGCACTATCACCCCAACTACTACGGCGCCTTCGTCTTCGATCCCGACGGCAACAATGTCGAGGCGGTCTGTCATGATCCGGAGTGAAAACCGATGAGCCTCGACAACCGGCCGGTCTACACCGGCGGCTGCCAGTGCGGCGCGGTGCGCTTCCGCGTCGAAGGCGCGCTTGGCGACGCCTCGGTCTGCCACTGCCGCATGTGCCAGAAGGCGAGCGGCAATTTCTACCTGCCGCTGGTCTCGGTGCGGGGCGCCAAGGTCGACTGGACGCGCGGCGAGCCCAAGCGTTTCCGTTCCTCCAATGCCGCCTGGCGCGGCTTCTGCGCCGACTGCGGCACGCCGCTGACCTTCGAGGCGCCCGACGGCATGGCGCTGGCGATCGCGGCCTTCGACGATCCGGCTGGTATCGCGCCGACCATTCAATGGGGCACGGAAGCAAAACTGCCCTATGTGGATTCCATTCCGCGATTGCCGGGCGAGGATACGATGGCGGATATTGGCTCGGCCCCCTATCTCGCCGAACTCGTCTCCTATCAGCATCCCGACCACGACACCGACCAATGGCCGCCGGAGGAGAGACCATGACCGAGACCGTCCGAACCGGCGGGTGCCAATGCGGCGCCGTGCGCTTCCGCATCAAGGGGGCGCTTGGACGCGCGTCCATCTGCCATTGCCGCATGTGCCAGAAACAGTTCGGCTCCTTCTTCGGCGCCTTGGTGACGGTGCCCAAGGACGGCGTCGAATGGACCCATGAAGAACCAAGTTATTTCCAGTCTTCGGTCAACATCGATCGCGGATTCTGCGCCCGTTGCGGCACGCCGCTTACCTATCGCCAGCCCGGCGGGCTCGAGATCGCCATCGGCGCCTTCGACGACCGCTCGGATTTGGCGCCGCGAATCCAGGTCAACTACGCGGCACGGCTGCCTTGGGTGGAGACGATCTTCGATCAGCCTGTCCACGATGATCCCGACTATTACGCGCGGCAGGAGCAGATCATCTCCTTCCAACATCCTGATCACGAAACGGCCAATTGGCCGCAACAGGGCCTGAAACTATGAGCTTGCGCACCCTCTATCCGGAAATCGAACCGTTCGACTCGGGGATGCTCGACGTCGGTGATGGCCATAGGGTTTATTGGGAGCGGTCAGGCACCAAAGGCGCCAAGCCGGCCGTGTTCCTGCATGGCGGGCCGGGCGGCACCATCTCGCCAAAACACCGGCGGCTGTTCGACCCCAAGCTTTACGATGTCATCCTGTTCGATCAGCGCGGCTGTGGAAAGTCGACGCCGAACGCCTCGCTGGAGGCCAACACGACCTGGCATCTCGTTGCCGACATCGAACGCCTGCGCGAAATGGCCGGCTTCGATAAATGGCTGGTGTTTGGCGGCTCTTGGGGCTCGACGCTGGGGCTCGCCTATGCCGAGACACACCCTGATCGCGTCAGCGAACTGGTGGTGCGCGGCATCTATACGCTGACCCGCGCGGAGCTCGAATGGTACTATCAGTTCGGCGTCTCAGAGATGTTCCCAGACAAATGGGAGCGCTTCCTGGCGCCGATCCCGGAGGCCGAGCGCAGCGACATGATGGGTGCCTACCGCAAGCGGCTGGTCGGGTCCGATCGCAAGGCTCAGATAGAGGCCGCCCGCGCCTGGAGCCTGTGGGAAGGCGAGACGATCACCCTGCTGCCGGAGCCTGAAACCAGCGGTCCGTTTGGCCAGGATGACTACGCCGTCACCTTCGCCCGCATCGAGAACCATTATTTCGTCCACGCCGGTTGGCTGGAGGAGGGGCAGTTGCTGCGCGATGCCGGGAAGCTCAAGGACATCCCCGGCACCATCGTCCATGGCCGTTACGATATGCCGTGCCCGGCGCGCTACGCCTGGGCGCTGCACAAGACGTGGCCCAAGGCCGACTTTCATCTGATCGAAGGCGCCGGCCATGCCTATTCGGAGCCGGGCATCCTCGACCGACTGATCTGCGCGACGGACAAGTTTGCAGGCAAATGACCATGCCCCGCGAGCGTCTCTATCTCTTCGACACCACGCTCCGCGATGGCCAGCAAACGCCGGGCATCGACTTTTCGGTCGAGGACAAGATCGCGATTGCAAAATTGCTTGACGAGTTCGGCTTCGACTATGTCGAAGGGGGTTATCCCGGCGCCAATCCGACCGACACGGCCTTCTTCCGGGAAAAGCGCACCGCACGCGCAAAGTTCGTCGCCTTCGGCATGACCAAGCGCGTAGGGGTATCGGCCTCCAACGATCCGGGGCTGGCGGCGCTCGTTCAATCGAAGTCGGACGCCATCTGCTTCGTCGCCAAGAGCTGGGACTATCATGTCCGCGTGGCGCTCGGCTGCACCAACGAGGAGAACCTGGGATCCATCAAGGCCTCGGTCGAAGCGGCGGGCGCTTCGGTCAAGGAAGCGATGGTCGACTGCGAGCATTTCTTCGACGGCTTCAAGGCCAATCCCGATTATGCGCTGGCCTGCGCCAAGACCGCCTATGATGCGGGCGCGCGCTGGATTGTGCTTTGCGACACGAATGGCGGCACGCAGCCCTCGGAAGTGCGGCTAATCGTTGAAAAGGTCATCGCCGCGGGCATTCCGGGCGAGCATCTCGGCATCCACGCCCATGACGACACCGGCCAGGCGGTGGCCAATTCCCTTGCCGCCGTCGAGGCCGGCGTGCGCCAGGTGCAGGGTACGCTGAACGGCATCGGCGAACGTTGCGGCAATGCCAATCTGATCTCGATCGTGCCGACACTGGCGTTGAAGCCGGCTTTCGCCGACCGCTTCGAGACTGGAATTTCAGCTGAAGCGTTGACCGGCATCTCTAGGCTGTCCCGCGCCTTCGACGAATTGCTGAACCGCGCCCCGGAAGCGCAGGCACCCTATGTCGGCTCGTCCGCCTTCGCCACCAAGGCCGGCATCCATGCTTCCGCACTGGCCAAGGAGCCGGCGACCTATGAGCATGTGCCGCCGGAATCGGTCGGTAACCGACGCCGTGTCATGGTCTCCGACCAGGGCGGCAAGGCCAATTTCCTCGCCGAGTTGAAGCGGCGCGGCATCGATGTGCCGAAGGACGATCACCGGCTCGATGCCCTGATATCCGTGGTCAAGGAGCGTGAAGCGTCGGGCTATGCCTATGAGGGCGCCGACGCCTCCTTCGAGCTCCTGGCGCGCAAGATGCTACATGGCCTGCCCGAGTTCTTCCACGTCACCTCGTTCCGCTGCATGATCGAGCGCCGGTTCGATGCCAATGGCCAGTTGAAGACCGTGTCGGAAGCGGTGGTCAAGGTGCTGGTCGAAGGCGAGGAGAAGATGTCGGTGGCCGAGGGCCATGGCCCTGTCAACGCGCTCGATATCGCGCTGCGCAAGGATCTCGGCAGATACCAGAACGAGATCGCCGATCTCGAACTCGCCGACTTCAAGGTGCGTATCCTCAATGGCGGCACCGAGGCCATCACTCGCGTGCTCATCGAATCGCATGACGGCACCGGTGCCCGCTGGTGGACGGTCGGCGTTTCCGAAAACATCATCGATGCCTCGTTTCAGGCGCTGATGGATTCAATCATCTACAAGCTGATGAAGAACCGCGAGATGGCGGGGCTGGTGGCGGCGGAGTAAGTTTGAACCATCAGCGAAAGTCCATTGATCCATCAGAACTTTGCGATGGTCTTGCCAAGGTTACTGGGCCATAGCGTAGGGCCATGGCCGCAGAAGCAATTACCCCCGATGCAGATTCAAAAGCCCGCCGCGGCTTCTTGCTGGCGCTGGGTGCCTATCTCTTGTGGGGGTTGCTGCCCTTCTACATGAAGGCGGTGGCGCATCTGCCGCTTGCCGAGGTGATTGCACATCGCATCGTCTGGTCGGTGCCGATTGCCGCGGCGGTCCTGATCTGGGCCGGCCGCACGGCGGACTTCAAGGCGGCAATCCGTTCGCCCCGCACCATCGCCATGGCGGCGCTGACGGCGGCGCTGATCTCGGTCAACTGGGGCATCTATGTCTGGGCGATCGCCGTCGATCGCACCGTCGAGACCGCGCTGGGCTATTACATAAACCCGCTGGTCAGCGTCGTCGTCGGCGCGCTGCTGCTCGGTGAGCGCCTCAATCGGCTGCAGATCGCGGCGGTGGCGCTTGCTGCGGTTGCCGTTGGCGTGCTGACAATCGAGGGCGGCAAGCTGCCCTGGGTGTCGCTGGCATTGGCGTTTTCCTTCGCCGCCTACGGCTTCTTCCGCAAGACCCTGCCGATCGGTCCCAGCCAGGGTTTCCTGCTCGAAGTGCTTTTGCTGTCGGTGCCGGCGTTGGGCTACATCATCTTCCTGATCGCCACCGGACAGGATCATTTCGTCTCCGGCAGTGGCACCGACACCGCGCTGCTCATCGGCTGCGGGCCGGTAACCGCCGTCCCGCTGCTGCTGTTCGCCTTCGGCGCCAAGCTGCTGCGCCTATCGACCATCGGCCTCATGCAGTACATCGCGCCAACCATGGTGTTTCTGATCGCCGTGCTGATCTTCGACGAGCCGTTCGGCACCACGCAGGCCATCGCCTTTGCCCTGATCTGGACGGCGCTTGCGATCTATTCATGGTCCATGCTGGCGACGGCGCGTCGGGCTACATCTGTCCGAGCCGCCTGACGAAAAGATAGGTCACGCCCGCGATCAGTAGCGATACGGCCGTGACCACCCAAAAGCCCAATGGGGTGTTGACCAGCGGCAAGCCGCCGACATTCATGCCGAACAGGCCCGAGATGATGGTCATCGGCAACAGCACCGCCGTCATCACCGACAGCACATAGAGCAGCCGGTTCGACTGCGTCGTCAGCTTGGCCATCAGCTCGTCCTGCAGCAGCCGCGTGCGCGCCTGCAGCTGCTCGCCATCATAGTGCAACGTCTGGGCGCGGTGCGACAGCCGCGCCGCCATGTCGTTGATCGAATCCGGCAGGTCGTTGCGGTGCGAATGGTCGAGATGGCGAAACAGATTGGTCAGCGTCGCCATCTGCCGATGGATGACCACCAGGTGCCGGCGTGCATCGACCAGCGCTTGCCGCTCATTGTGCCATGCGTCGCAGACGATACGGTCCTCGATGCCGTCGAGACTGTCGCTGAGTGTCGCGAGTTCGGCGGCCATTCCGTCGAACGACTGGCCGACGACAGCCTCGATCAGCTCGGCCGGAGAGCGGAATTTGCGCGATCCGTTCTCGATCGCCTTGCGGATGTTGTCGACCGATTGCAGCGGTTGTTTGCGGGCGCCGACCAGCATCGTATCGTTGAGAGCAAAGCGGAAATGACCAAGCCCGCCGGCTTCCGCCGAATAGTCATGGCGCAGGTCCGGCAGATCGCCATAGAGCCAGTCATCCTCGAGATCGATGTGGCAGCCATGGCTGGCGCTCAGGAAGGCTTCGCGCACCGGCGCCGGCAACGCCTGATCGGCGCCGATCTCGTGACGGGCGCGCATGTCGGAAAGCTGGTAGCTGCGCCATGTCCAGTGCGCGGCGGCGGCATCCCTGGTACGCACACCCTCGGTGGTAAAGTGATAGATGAAGAACAGCCCGTGTTCATCGGGCAGATAAGGCGACAGGTCAGTGCCTTCGGAGGGGAGGGCGATGTTCATGGCGGCTTCGCCGGTCTCTGATGCGGTCGGGGTCGCGGGGGCGGCCAAGCGCGATTTCTAGCATGGCATGCCCGATTTGGTGTGACTGTTTGGTGACGGCGTGCCGCCTACAGGACGCTGGTGATCCCGCCATCCACCAGCAGCGTCTGTCCGCTCACGAAGCTGGCGGCGTCGGATGCCAGGAATACGGCGGCCCCCGCGAGTTCCCTCACTTCGCCCCAGCGCCGCATCGGTGTGCGGCCGGTCAGCCAGGCGGAGAATGTCTCGTCGGCGACCAGCGCGGAGTTGAGCTCGGTCATGAAATAGCCCGGCGCGATGGCGTTGACGCGCACGCCGTGCTGGCCCCATTCGCCGGCCATCGATTTGGTCAGCATGGTGATGGCGCCTTTGCTCGCCGCGTAAGGCGCGATCGAGGCGCGCGCGAGCACGCTCTGCACCGAGGAGACATTGATGATCGCCCCCCTTTGGCGGGCGATCATGCCCTTTACGACGGCCCGGCTCACCTTGAACACGCCGTCCAGGTTGGTGGCCATCAGCGCGTCCCAGTCGGCGTCGCTAAAGGTCTCCAGCGGCGCCCGTCGCTGGATGCCGGCATTGTTGACCAGGATGTCGATCGGTGCGGTGCCGGTTTCCGCCGCTGCGATCGCCTGGTCGACCGACTTCGTGTCGGTTACGTCGATCACTGCTTCAGCGATCGAATGGCCCGCGGCGCGCAGCCTGTCTGCGGCCGCTTTCAGATCGTCGGCCTTGCGGCCGCCGATCGTGACGCGAGCGCCCGCGCTCGCAAGCGCTTCCGCAAAGGCCAGGCCCAGGCCGCGGCTGGCGCCGGTGATGAAGGCATACTTGCCCTCGAGGCCGAACAGGCGGCTGAGATAGTCAGTCGAATGCAATTTTGCACCTTCATCGATTGCGATTTATCGCCGCCAGCGCGAAGGCTCGTCTGACCTCGGCAAGCGGCAGCACCAGCCTGCCGCGTGGCTTGATGACATGCAAGGCGCTTTGTCGCGCCTGGCTGACGGCCTCGGTTGTCGCGGCCGTCAGCCTCAGCGTTTCGGCCCAAACCCCGGATAGGGGTTGAGCGGCACGATCGCGGCAATGTCCATCATGCCGGCCTTGATCAGCGGCAAGGTGGCGAGATGGCCGCGCACATCCGCCGCGCCGCCCTCGATCCTGTTCCGCGACATGCCATGGTTCGGGCGCATGGTTTCCATCCACCTCGCCTGGCGGCGGCAGGACCGGCGCGTGGTGATCACTGACCTGCGGGAGGCTGCCCGGAGGGAGGGAGTAGGGGAGTAGGGGAGTAGGGGAGTAGGGGAAAAGTGTACACTCCGGAGACTGCAAACCTACTGCCCTACTCCCGTGACTCTACATCTTGTCGATCACCGACTGGACGCCTTCCGTCGGTGAATCGACCGAGGACCCGGCTACCATGATGGCGGCGACGATAGCCTCGGGATCGTTGACGACCAGCGGCTTCACACGCTGCGCGGTGTGAATGAAGCCCTCTGCCGCCATGTGATCAAGCAACGCCGTCATCGGGTCCCAGAATCCGTTGACATTGCCGAAGACGATCGGCTTGCGGTGATGGCCAAGTTGCGCCCAGGTCATGATCTCGACGATCTCCTCGACTGTGCCGATGCCACCAGGCAGCGCCACAAAGGCGTCGGATTTCTCGAACATCTTATGTTTGCGCTCGTGCATGTTGTAGGTGATCAACAACTCGTCGAGCCGGTCAAGCGCGGTTTCGGTTGCTTCCTTGTTGATGAGGAAGCGCGGAATGATGCCCGTCACCTTGCCGCCGGCCTTGAGTGCGCCTTCGGCGACGGCGCCCATGATGCCTTTGGTGCCGCCGCCATAGACCAGCCGCAGTCCTGCCTTGGCAATTGAGCGTCCAAGCAGGTGACCGGCCTTGGCATAGATTTCATCGCGGCCCGGAGACGAGCCGCAATAGACGCAGACGGATCGAATCGTGTTCATGCCGATGATTGGTGATTGGGTCTGAAAGCGCGGTCAAGCCCCAAGGGCTGAGAAGGCCGGGCTTTTTCTTGTCGGTCATGGCAAAACACGCTAGACCGGCGTTAGGTGGCTAAGGGGTAGGGAAATATGGCAATCAATCCACTGAAGGCGTTCCTGTTCGCGGCGGGTGGGACCGTCGCGGCCGTGGGAACCGCCTATGTATCGGGCGCGCTCGACCCGTATCTTCATCCAACGCCGCCGGCGGAAGTCGCGGCCTTGACGCCGCCCGCGGCGCCGAAGCCGGCCACGGAAGGGCGCCTGCCGGCTCCGGCGGTGCCGGCCGCTCCGGCCACAGCACCCCAGGCGACAGCTCCGTCAGCGCCCGCAACCGATGCGGCGCCTGCGGCGCCCGCGACGGCGGGTCCGATCGCCCCGACTTTCGACGTCGTTCGCGTTGAGGGCAACGGCTCGATCGTCATTGCCGGCAACGCGGCGCCCAACTCGAAGGTCGAAATCCTCGACGGCACGATGGTGATCGGCTCGACGGTGGCTGGCCCCGATGGTGCCTTTGTCATCGTGCTCGATGATCCGCTGAAGCCCGGCGACTATACAATCGCCTTGCGTTCGACGGTCGGCACGGTCGTGACCGCCTCGACGCAGACCGCCGTGGTCTCGGTGCCCGCGAATGCGGCTGGCCAGGTGCTGGCCATGGTCGAGGAGCCAGGCAAGCCGGCCGAACTGCTGACGGTCCCGGCGCCCGAGACAAAGCCTGCGCCGGCAACCGGCGACCAGGCCGCCGCTCCGGCTGCTGAAGCACCCGCGACGGTCGCTCCAGCGACCGCCGCGCCGGCGGCGACCGCGCCAGCCGTGGTTGAAGAAAAACCGGATCCGGCGGCACCGGCCGCGCCCGCGGGGGCTGTGACCGAACCTAAGATCGTCGTCGAGGCGGTCGAGATCGAAGGCAACAAGATCTTTGTCGCCGGTCTCGCCGATCCGGGCCGCAAGGTGCGCGCCTACGCCAACGACATTCTGCTCGGCGACGCACAGACCTCGTCGGACGGCCATTTCCTGGTCGAGGCGACGCGCGACATTCCGGTCGGCAATTATACCATTCATGTGGATGGCCTCGATGCCGATGGCGTGAAGGTGGTGGCTCGCGCCGCCGTGCCCTTCGAGCGCGAGCCGGGCGAGGCGGTCGCCGCTGTTGCCCCCGCCGAGGCCAAGCCCGCTGCACCTGCTGCGGAAGCACCAGCCGCTCCGGCGCCTGCTGTTGCCGCCGCTGCTCCAGCGGAGACCGCACCGGCCACCGAGGCTCCGGCCGTCGTCGCAGCAGCCACGCCGCCAAGCGAAGTGCCCGAAATCGTATGGCCCAAGCTCGAACATGCCGATGGCGCCGTCATCATCCGTCGCAACGATACACTGTGGCGGATTTCACGGCGGGTCTATGGTCACGGCACGCGCTACTCTACCATATACCTCGCCAACCAGGACCAGATCAGGAATCCGAACCGCATCTGGCCGGGGCAGGTGTTCAAAGTCCCGGAAAAGTCGAAGGAAGGCGAAGCCGCCGATTTCAAGGCGATGGGTAAACAGGCGACCACCGCGACGAGGACGGAGTAGGGAGACCGGCAATTCCGGCGATCTACCCATCGGCCTAGCTTGCCCTGTCATCGGTCATCGTCTATCGCCGATGAACGATGACAGAGTGCTTCCCCATACCAGACCACGCCGTCTCGGCACCGTCCGGCCGCATGCCGGACAGTCGCGCTGTCGCGGCGCGGTTCGCAGCGCTTTCGCATCCGGCCCGGATCGAGATACTGAAGCATCTGTCCGCCAGCAATTCCTGCTGCTGCCGTGAGGTCGTCGATCATTTCGATCTGGCGCAGTCGACCATCTCACAGCATCTGAAAATCTTGGTCGAGGCCGGCCTTGTCCGGTTCGAGCCCGACCGTCAGCGATCGCGCTATGCGGTCGATCGCGCGGCACTTGCCGACGTATCGGCATCGCTGGGCGCACTCATCAATTCCTGCTGCTCCGGCCGCTGACCCTCTCACCCAAAAGGCAAGAAAAGTGGCCGAAAAAACCGTCTCCGCCGACACCTCGACACTCGCGACATTGCGCAATCTCTGGCCCTATATGTGGCCGGCCGACCGCGCCGACCTCAGGGCACGGGTGACCTGGGCGACGCTGCTGCTGGTCGTGGCCAAGGTGACGCTGGTCGCCGGTCCCTATTTCTTCAAATGGGCAACCGATGCGCTGGCGGGCGGCTTCAAAACACCCCCGCCGCTGCCGTCGTTCATGCTCGCCCCGGTGATGCTGGTCGTTGCCTATAATGTGCTGAGGCTCGTCCAACTCGGCTTCAACCAACTGCGGGATGCGCTGTTTGCCCGTGTCGGCCAGCATGCGGTACGCCAGCTTGCCTTCCGCACCTTCGTGCACATGCATCAGCTGTCGCTGCGCTTCCACCTGGAGCGCCGCACCGGCGGCCTGTCGCGCATCATCGAGCGCGGCACCAAGGGCATTGAGACGATCGTGCGCTTCATCATGCTCAACACGGCGCCGACGATCCTCGAATTCGCGCTGACCGCCGGCATATTCGGCTTCACCTATGGCTGGAAATATGTGGCCGTCGTGGCGATCACCGTCTGCGTCTACGTCTGGTTCACCGTCAAGGCGAGCGACTGGCGCATCTCGATCCGCCGCGATATGAACGACAGCGACACCGACGCCAACACCAAGGCGATCGACTCGCTGCTCAATTTCGAGACGGTCAAATATTTCACCAATGAGCGCATGGAGGCCGAGCGCTTCGACCGCTCGATGGCGCGTTACGAGATCGCCGCCACCAAGACCTGGACCTCGCTCGGCTGGCTGAACTTTGGCCAGGGCTTCATCTTCGGCGTCGGCACGGTCGTCGTCATGTGCATGTCGGCGCTGGAGGTGCAGGCCGGTACCCAGAGCGTCGGCGATTTCGTTTTCATCAATGCCATGCTGGTGCAGCTTTCGGTGCCGCTCAACTTCATCGGCTTCATCTACCGCGAAATCCGGCAAGGGTTGACCGACATCGAGCACATGTTCGACCTGCTCGACGTTCCGCAGGAGATCGTCGACAAGCCCAACGCCAAGCCGCTGGCCGTCAGCGCCGGCAAGGTCGAGTTCCGCGACGTCCACTTTTCCTATGATCCGAACCGCAAGATCCTGAAAGGCGTCTCCTTCGAAGTGCCGGCCGGCAAGACGGTTGCCATTGTCGGGCCGTCGGGCGCGGGCAAGTCGACCATTTCGCGGCTGCTGTTCCGCTTCTATGACGTACAGGGTGGCCAGGTGTTGATCGACGGCCAGGATATCAAGGACGTGACGCAGGACAGCCTGCGCGCGGTGCTCGGCATGGTGCCGCAGGACACGGTGCTGTTCAACGACACCATCGCCTATAACATCCGTTATGGCCGTGTCAGCGCCAGTGAGGAGGAGGTGCGCAAGGCCGCCGAACTCGCCCAGATCGGACCGTTCATCGAGAAGCTGCCCGACGGCTACAAGTCGATGGTCGGCGAGCGCGGGCTGAAGCTTTCCGGTGGCGAGAAGCAACGCGTGGCGATCGCCCGCACCATCCTGAAGGCCCCGCCGATCCTGATGCTCGACGAAGCCACTTCGGCGCTCGACAGCCACACCGAGCAGGAGATCCAGGCCGCGCTCGACCTGGTCAGCAAGGGCCGCACCACCATCGTCATAGCCCACCGCCTGTCGACGGTGATTTCGGCCGACGAGATCATCGTGCTCAAGGATGGGCAGATCGCCGAGCGCGGCACCCATGTCGAGCTGATGCGAAAGCACGGCCTCTACGCCTCGATGTGGGACCGCCAGCGCGAGGCGACCGAAGCCGAGGAGCGGCTGCGCATTGCCCGCGAAAGCGACGAACTGGGTGTCGTCGTGCGCAGGCGCACGTCGGAGATGTCGTAGCTCATAAAAAGCCGCTTGACCTCAACCTAAGTTGAGATTGTAGACCGTCGCCCGAGAGCCGAAAGACAGCCTCCTCGAGGACGGAATCAAATGGATATCAGCTTTACGAATCAAGACGTTAATGGCGGCAGCGTGTTCAGGGTCGACAAGTTCGTCGTACCCGCCGATGCCCGCGACGAGATCCTCACAAAGGTGAAGACGACGCATGAGTTGCTGCGTCTGCAGCAAGGCTTCGTCCAGGACTTCCTGCTTGAGCAATTCTCCGGGCCGGGCGAGTTCAACCTCGTCACCATCGTCGAATGGGAAAGCCAGGCTGCCGTCGACAAGGTCGTGCCGATCGTCAAGGCGGCGCACGAGCGCATAGCCTTCAACCCGCAGGAGACGATCGCCCGGCTCGGAGTTCGGGCTGATATCGCCAACTATCAGCGCGTGCCTGGACTCTAACCAGGCCAACCCGCGCCAGGTGCCGGCGCTTCGATGCCGAGCACCTGGCCGGTGCGGGCGTCGCTTGTCATGTGCTCGAAGCCGCGCCACTGGGCGGCGGTGATGAACAGCGTTTTCCTGTCCGCACCGCCCAGCATGCAGGCAAAACAGCCGCGATCGGCGGCGACGGTTTGCAAGACGTCACCGCCTTCGCGCACCCGCACGCAGTGCTTGTTGGGAACGTCGGCATACCAGGCCGCCCCCTCGGCATCGAGGCAGATGCCGTCAGGGTATCCATCGAGATCGGCCCAGATGCGTCGGTTGGACAAGGAGCCGTCGGAGGCAATGTCGAAAGCGGTCAGCCTGTTGGCATGGGATTCGGCAATGATCAGCGTCTTGTTATCAGGGGTCACAGCCATGCCGTTGGCGAAGGCGATAGCGTCCGCCACTTGCCTGACCTTTCCATCCCGTGTGACCAAGACGATGGTGCCGGGGCCGAAATGCTGGCCCGCCGCCGGAGCCGGCCCGCCGCCATTGACATAGACATTGCCCCGCCCATCGACGACGATCTCGTTCCACGGGCTTTTCGAGAGGCCGCGCAGATCCGCATGAGTGACGAGCGAGCCACCGGCTTCCTGCCGCAACAGCAGGCCCTCGCGGCCTGAGACAACCAGCAGACGACCATCCGGCAGCCAGTCGATGGAGTAGGGCAGGACAGCCGGAACCCTGAGCATGACCTCGCTGTTGCCGTGCGCATCGACGGCAATGATCTCGCCGGTGCCCCAGTTGCAGACCCAAAGGCGTCCGTCGTGCCAACGCGGCGATTCGCCGAAGGCGAGACCGTCAACCACGACACGCGCTGGGGGAGGAGATTGGTTCTGCATGGCGAGACTCCTTGTTGCGCGACAGTCGTACCGGACGTCGCCGCCTCCCAAGGACGAGTAAGGGACGAATGTCCCGACATGATCACGGCAATTTTTATGCACCGGAATGCTGTCCACTCCTTTCTATGGCGAAGTGCGATGGATCAGGCTCTAGGTCCATTATCCCTTGTGCTGCTGATATTGTTTCATCACAATAATTCACTGAAACTTACTCGTGGCACCTAGGAAAATTTTTGGATGTTTGACTTCTTCTCGCGAAAATCCAAGAGAAGTCCCAAAATTCCCTCAGGAGTTCAATCTCCCGCTGCGGCGCATGAATCGCGCGCCGAGTCCTTGTTGCCGGTGATCGTGCCTCGGTCGACTGTGGATCAGGCGAACGAAAAGCCTTTTGAAATCGTTTTTGCTGTCCAGAAATTCATCCACAGCATTGTTTCGGAGGGGCTCTACCGCAAATCGGAGCTCAACCCGAAGGCGATGCAGGTCTCGCATGCTGATTTGTATTCGACGGAGATAGCGAACGGCGGCCATAGTCAATTCATTCATAATGCCGGCGGGGCGTTCGACACTATGGTTGCAAACGCTCGTGCCGGTCTCACGGCCATTGGAGCAAAAGGGCAGTTGGCGACTCTTGAAAAGATGTCCACCTGGGTCTCCGAACCCTGACGAGGCCGAGGAACAGACTGGCTTCGAGGGTGGCCGCGCCGATTTTCTCGACACACTTGACGATGCCTTCTACGTCGCCGACGAAGCTTCGCCGATGTGCGACCTGCTGGCGCGCTGGATCGTGTCATGGCCTGACCTTCGAGTTGTGGAAGACGAGGTCTGCGATGAAGCCATACTTCAGTTGGCAATGGCCAATCCCCGTCGCGAATCTCGGCTTCTCCACCGGTCGGTCGCCGAGCTCGTCGGCCAGATGATCAGCAAGCGCCATGTTGGCGTAGGTCTCGCTTGCGCCAATGCAGCGCCACCCGAAGTCAAGTTATCGATTGGCATGGTGAGGATGTTGGATGTCGATGGCGAGAAGCAACTGGTTTTTCAACTGCTGACCAATGCGAATGAGCCTCGCCTGTGCGTGGCTACGGAAAGCCATGCGGCTGTTTATGAATGCGGAGCTCCCGAAACACCGTCGATTGCTCGCCCAGGTGAAAATATATTAGCGGCCGGCGCGCCTCGTGTTGGCCGCAGGCTCGGGCAGGTGGACGGGCAATTGGTGGCAAAATTGATTGAGCTGGCGGAGGAGTACCACGCGCCGGTTGCCGTCGATCTCCTGTTGCGAAAGGTTGGGCTCGATCCGATGAAGGCTGTCGTATCGGCGAATTCCGTTGCCCAGCGCGAGGAAGGGCCGGTTGTGAAGTGGGTGGTGATGGCTGGTGGTCACGCTTTTCTCTTCCAGTCGTATCCGGAGCGTGGTGTGCTGCTCCGCGGCGATAACGAGGAAAGTCTGGCAGAGGCTGATCGAAATGAGCTTGAGGAGTATTTTGACCTCACGGTAGCAGCTGGCGAATAGATTGTTTGTGGCGGCTCTGCGCGATCGTCCTTGCCGATGCCGCTCTGCTCGACGGCCAGCGCGCCCGCCATCGCGGCGGAAGCTGAAGACGAACCCGCGCCGCCCATTGTCGCGTTGCGGGCAGGGGGTGTTTCCGCTATTGAGGCCGGACCTGAAACAGGGACCGCCCCATGAGCCTTGTCGACACGGTCAAGAACGCGTTCGTACCGATCCATCGCGAAGGTTATCCCTTCATCGCGGCCTTTGGCGCGGCGACGCTCTTCCTCGGCTATTTCTCCTCGATCCTGTTCTGGATCGGCCTGATCCTGACCGCCTGGTGCGTCTATTTCTTCCGCGACCCCGAGCGCGTCACGCCTGTCGACGACCGCCTAGTGGTGAGCCCCGCCGATGGCATAATCTCGGCGGTCGGGCCGGCCGTGCCACCGCGCGAGCTTGGCCTCGGCAATGTCGAGATGACCCGCATCTCCGTGTTCATGAATGTCTTTTCCTGCCACGTGAACCGCTCTCCGGTTCGCGGCCGCATCACCAAGATTGAACATCGGCCCGGAAAGTTCCTCAATGCCGAACTGGACAAGGCGAGCACCGAAAACGAGCGCAACGGCCTGGTCATCGAGAGCCCCAACGGCACGGTGGCGGCAGTCCAGATCGCCGGCCTGGTGGCGCGCCGCATTGTCTGCTGGACCGAGGCCGGCGCTTCGATCGGCACCGGCGAGCGTTTCGGCCTGATCCGTTTCGGCTCGCGCGTCGACGTATTCCTGCCTTTGGCCGCCACGCCGCGTGTTGCCGTTGGCCAGACGGCGGTCGGCGGCGAAACCGTGCTGGCCGAGTTCGGCGGCGTCGTCGGCACGCCCCTCGTGCGGATTTCCTGACGGTGGGCACGCAGTATAAAAAATTCGAAGCCCATGCCAGCGGCGGTCCGCGCATCCGCGAGATCCCGATGCGCATGGTGTTGCCCAACCTGGTCACCGTGCTCGCTATCTGCGCCGGCCTGTCCGGCATCCGCTTCGGCTTCGAGGGGCGTTTCGAGCCGGCGGTGGTGATGGTGCTGCTGGCTGCTTTCCTCGACGGCATAGACGGCCGCTTGGCGCGGATGCTGAAGGCGACCTCCAAATTCGGCGCGCAGATGGATTCGCTGGCCGATATCGTCAATTTCGGTGTCGCGCCAGCACTGGTGCTCTATGCCTTCCTGCTCGACCGTGCCGGCTCGCCGGGCTGGATCGCGGCACTGCTGTTTGCGATCGCCTGTGGGTTGCGGCTGGCGCGTTTCAACGTGCTCGACGACGAGAAAGCCGAGCGCCCGATATGGCAGACCGAATATTTCGTCGGTGTGCCGGCGCCGGCGGGTGCCGTGCTGGTGATGCTGCCGCTCTACCTCTATTTCCTTCGCCTTGGGGTTGAGCCCAGCCGGCCGGCCGCCTTCGTCGCCACCGGCTTCACCATCCTGGTCGCCTTCCTGCTGGTCAGCCGGTTGCCGGTTTATTCCGGCAAGAACGTCAAGATCCCTGGCGACAGGGTGCTGCCGGTCATCCTCGCCGTCGTCCTATACGTCCTCCTGCTGATGACCTATCCCTGGTACACGCTGACGGCATCGGTCGCGGGCTACCTGATCTTCCTGCCGTTTTCCGTGCGCGCCTACTCCAAGCGCGCCAAGCTGGAAGGCGAGAAGGTGCCGCCTTCGGATATAGGTTAGGGCCGCAGGCCCCGGATCAGCAAATCGGTCCAGGCGGACGCGAAGCGTTCGTCGCTGACCTCGATCGAGCGCTCGGTCCAGATCGCTTCGAAGACGCGGAACATGGCGACGCTGCCGACGATGACGGCGGCGACCGCGTCGCTGTCATGGGAGCGCAGTTCGCCTTGGCGCTGGCGCTCCCGCAGCCATTCGGCGACTGCGTGGTAGGTGCTCTGCATGATCTCGCCACGCGCCGAGGCTTTCAATTCCGGGAAGTGCTCGAGATCGCGCCACAGGATTCTGAGCATGTCGCGATTCGCGCCGAGTTTTTCCAGCATACCCTCCACGATCCGCCGTGCCCCCTGATCGGCAGGAAGCACCTGTTCGCCCAGTTCGGCCCGTCCCTCCCGTGCCGTTCCAACAAACCGGTCGATAGCCGCGGCAAGCAGCGCTTCCTTCGAGGGAAAGTGCTTATAGAGCGCACCCGAGCCACGCGACAGGCCGGCGGCCTCCTGAATTTCGGGAACGCTGGTCCGGTCATAGCCGCGCTCGGCGAACAGGCGGATGGCTTCGCGTAAAATGCGCTCGCGTCCTGCGGATGGCGGCCTCATGGCTATTCCTGTTCACCCGATCCTGGCGGCGGGGGTTAGCGCTCGACAACACCATCCCGGTGCGAAATCAGGGCTCGCTCACCGCGCGCTTCCACCCTGCTCGGAAAGCCATGCCTTCCATGTTCTTTCTCCCAGCCGCTCGCTGGTTTCAACCAGACCCAGGCCAAGGCTTATCTTTTGACTGACTGGCAACGGCAGAATGAGACGCCGCAGCCCGAGCGCATCGCGGTACTGTCTAGCGAATGTCGAGAACGGCATCACCTCGGGTCCGCCGATCTGCGGGCGGACGCCGCGTTCCCCATCGCTGACAGCCTGGGCCAGATAGCTGGCGACGTCGCGCGTATCGACGGGATTTGAGGGCGAGGTCGGCAGCGGCCAGACCGGCAGCCATTTCAGCCCGGCCAGCATCTGCGCCAGAAGGTAAAAGAATGGCGTCGCGCGGATGACCGACCACGAAAGCGGCGACGTCCGCACAAGCTGCTCGCCGGCCAGCTTCACGCGGCTATAGGGCAGGGTGCTGAAGTCGAGGCCGACGATCGACACGAAAATGAAATGCGAGACATCTGCGCGCTGCGATGCGGCAAGCAGCCGCCGCGTGCCCTCGACGTCGACATCGGATGGACTGGAGAAGAAATCGATCGGCCGCATACCGCGCCTGGCGATCGGCGACAGCGTCGCCGCATGGATGACCGTATCGATGCCGCCAAGGGCTTCATCGATGCCTTCGCCCATTGCGAGATCGCCGAGCGCCCATTCCACGGAGCGGTCCAGCCCAGCTTTCCTGGCCAGCAACGTGACGGCGTGCCCGGAAGCGGTCAGTGCCGGCACGAGATCGCGTCCGAGATGTCCGGTGCCGCCGGTGACGAGGATTTTTGCCATTCAGGATCTCCTTGCCGTGCAAAGGAGGTGTCATATCGCGCTGGCTGGAAACAGGCATGCTCAGCGTCTCTTTCCATCGTGAGTGAATACTCTCTCACCTATGATTTGTCCATCTGAATCGCTGCGGCACGACGGCGCAATCATGGGTCGGGCGATCTCGAAAGGAGTAGTTTATTCAGCGATTGTATCAAACTCTGAACGGCTCTAAGCCGCCACGCCAAGCCCCAGCCGGTCGATCGCCAGCTTCCTGGTCGATACATAATCGGTCTTGCCCGAACCGAGCACCGGGATTTCTTCGACCTTGACGATGTCGTTGGGCACCATCAGTTCGGCCGCTCCAGCCTTTTTGCCGAACTGTCGCAGCTCCTCGGCGCTTGCCTCGTCTGCGGTGGTGACCAGTACGATGCGCTCGCCGCGCCTCTTGTCCGGCACCGCTACCGCCGCATGGCGTTCTTCCGGCCAAAGCGACTGCACCAGCATCTCGACCGCGCCCAGCGACACCATCTCGCCGGCGATCTTGGCGAAGCGCTTGGCGCGGCCGCGAATGGTGATGAAGCCTTCGCGGTCGACGGCGACGATGTCGCCGGTGTCATGCCAGCCGGTCAGCGGCTGTAGCTCGCCGGGTCGGTCCGCGGTCATGTAGCCCATCATCATGTTCGGCCCGTCGAGCCACAACTGGCCGGCATCATCGATGCCTTCGACCGGCTCCAGCTTCATGCGCATGGCCGGCAGCAGCCGCCCGACCGTGCCGTCGCGGCCGTGGATCGCGGTGTTGACGGCAACCACGGGCGCCGCCTCGGTAAGCCCGAAACCTTCGATGATCTCGGCCTGGAAGCGTTCGCGATAGACGCGGCGGGTATCCTGCTTCACCGCCTCTGCGCCGGCGACGATGAAGCGCAGGCTGGAAAAATCTCCGTCCTTGGCGGTGCGGGCATAGTTGGCGAGGAACGTATCGGTGCCGAACATGATGGTCGGTTTCACCTTGCGCGCAATCTCGGGGATGATCTTGTAGTGGAGAGGCGAGGGATAGAGGAACAGCTTCACCCCGGTGACCAGCGGTAGAATGGTGCCGCCCGTCAGGCCGAACGAATGGAACACCGGCAGCACGTTGAGCAGGATGTCCGCCGGCGAGATGGTGATCCGCGCCTCGGCCTGCATGGCATTGGCGAAAAGGTTCTTCTGCGACAGGACGACCGCCTTCGGCGTGCCTTCCGAACCCGAGGTGAACAGGATCACGCCCGGCTTGGCCGCATCCTGTCGCTGCAGCGGCAGACGCCACAGCAAGGCGGCTGCAAGCTTGTCCAGCGCGGTGACGCTCTGGCGTACGTCTTCCAGCCACAGCAGCCTGGCGCCGCCCTTTTCGGCCGCGGCGACGATATCGGCGAGATCGGCCTTCTCGACGAAGGCGCGCGAAGAAACAACGGTGCGGATGACGGCCGTGCGCACCGCTGCGGTGACGCTTGCCGGCCCGGCCGTGTAATTGATCATCGCCGCCACCCGGCTCGCCGAGAGAAGGCCGACGAATGACAGCACGACACCATTGGCGTTGGGCAGCATCAGTCCAACAGCCTCTCCCGGCGCCGTCACCGCCTCGAAGCGCCTGCCCAGCACGCGGGCGCCGATGAACATCTTGCGGTAGCTCAGGGCCCCCGAGATGACATCTTCGATGATGGTATGCGAGGCGCCGACATGATCAGCGGCATCGCGCATGGCCAGGAACAGGCCTCGGTCGAGGTCGGTGCCGAAAAGCCGGGCTTCGGCAACCCGGTCGAACAGCGCGTTGGTGTTCGAGGCCTGGTCTGGATTGCGCGCCACCAGTTCGGCGATCGTCATCGGCTCCAGAACACTGATCGACAGCCGTGGGAACCAGTGACGGGGTGCCTTGTCCTTAGGCGTCAACGAGACCGGCAGGTTGCGTGCGCCAGCGACGAAGATCGGCACGATGCGGGCATCGGCCTGCATGGCGATGCGGGTAACGGCGCGAAACAGCCGAAACGTCTTGACGTCGGGCTCGACCGCGTCCGGCAGATAGACGGCTAGCCGGCCCTTGCCCTTCAGCACGCGTACCAGCCGGCGGCTGACGAAGACATGTTCAGCGTTGAAGGCAATGGTGCGGCCGAGTTCGCGCCATGGCTCGAGCCATGGCGAGCGCGCCGAAACCTCGTCGAGTATATGCAGCGTGTCGTCGGGCAGCAGCGACAGCATCAGCGCCGGCTCGAAGCGCGACTGGTGCGAGATGACATAGATGACCGGCACCTGCGCCCTGCGGGCGAGCCTGATGCGATTGTCGCTGATCCGGTAGGCGAGCTTGAACGGCACGTAAAGCAGCGTCTGGGTGAAGCGCAGGCCGAGGCGGAATTTCTCCATCACGCCGATCAGCAGCCAGGCCACAACCAGACCCGCAAGCAGCGCCAGTGTCAGGACCATGCCGCGTCTCTCCCAACGATTTTGTCATTGCGGCTCTTGTACGGCCGCTTCGGGAGCAGAGCCTAACGGAAGTCGGGGCAAGGTCAATGCGAAAGGGGCGCCCTCACGCCGGCTTCAGCCGTCCGCTGATGAAACGGAACTCCTGCGTCTTGCCGCCATAGCCGTAGGCGGCTGCCGGAACCTCGTGCACGAAAGCATAGCTTTCCTGGTGCACGCCGCCCAACAGGCGGCCAAAGGCGTCGAAGATCGCTTTGAGATACGCTTCCAGTTCGAGCTTGGTGTTGGTGCCGTCGACCACCTTGATGTCGAGCCAGAACGTGTTGGTGCCGTGCTCGGCGAGCGACTTGCCGCCGGCGAACCAGTGCTGCGGATCGAGATAGGACACGGCCACCGCGGTGATCGTCGGGTCCTTGCGCAGGTGCGCGGCGGTGATTTCGGTTATTTCCCTGGCGATCTCGGCGGACAGGGTGGCGTCTGGCTTGCCGGTGACGCTGACATTGACGATGGGCATTTTTCTTCTCCTGATTTGACCGGCGTCGGTCGCCGTTGGAGAGACCGTGCCATCATTCTAGAATCAAAAAAAACGAATTGTTTTCAACTTAAGATTCGATAATATCGAATTATGGAAACGCTCGATCCCGACCTGCTCAGAACCTTCCTTGCGTTCGTCGACAGCGGTTCGCTGGCGCGGGCGGCGGCCAGTGTCGGCCGCTCGCCGTCCGCGGTAACGGCCCAGATGCAGCGTCTGGAAGAGATTGTAGGCGAGCTGCTTCTGGCGCCGCAGGGCAGAGGTCGCGGTCTGACCCTGGCAGGCGAGGACCTCGTCGGCCATGCCAGGCGCATTCTTGCCGTGCATCGCGAAGCGTGGCTGGCGCTGAAAGGCGCACGCGCTGCCGGGCGCGTCGCCATCGGCACGACACAGGATTTCGCCGATAGCGGCCTGCCGGACCTGCTGCGTGCCTTCGCCTCCAGCCATCCGCGCGTCAGGATCGAACTGCGTGTCGGCCGCTCCGCCGAGCTGGCGCAGGCGCTGCAGGCCGGCAGCCTCGATCTGGCGATCGTCATGCGCCAGACGGCGGCACCAGACGAGGTCGGGGTCCTGTGTGAGCCGATGATATGGCTGTGTTCGAGCAAGGGGCTGGCCTCGCGGCAGGAAGAATTGCCGCTGGCGCTGCTTGATCCCTATTGCGGGTTTCGCGAGGCGGCACTCGCCGCGCTCGATGCCGCCGGCCGCCACTACCGCATCGCTGCCGGCAGCGCCAGCCTGGCCGGCCTGCGTACCGCGGTGAATGCCGGCGTGGCGCTGACCTTGCGAACTTCACGCTTTGCCCATTCCGGCATTGTCGAAGCACCGCGCGAGCTTGGCCTGCCGCAGGTGCCGATGGCTGAGTTCGCGATCCGGCTGCGCGCCGGCGCCGATGCGTCCGCGAGCGATCTGGCGGCGTTGCTGGGTGCCAACCTGGCTCTCTCCGGATCGCCTGGTTGAATTCAACGAGGCCACATTCCGTCATCAGCCTGTTGGCAAAGAAAAAGCCGACCTTGCGGTCGGGCCGGTCTTTTGCAAAGAAAAAGCCGACCTTGCGGTCGGGCCGGTCTATTGCAAAGAAAAAGCCGACCTTGCGGTCGGCTTGGGAGTGAGACGGGCCGAGGGGTTTGGGG